>PNNU01000160.1 GCA_013824385.1 Anaerolinea sp. | reverse complement strand
TTATAGAATACTCTTAATTGAATAAATGCTTTTTTGGTGCCACTCCCCCGGATGGGAGGGCTTAAAGGCGAAACCGGTGTATAGTCCGGTGCTGTAGCGCAACTGTAATTCAGAGTAATCTGATAAGCCAGGTCGCCCGCCAAAAAAGCGTGTCACACACTCTCGCATTAAGGAGGTGGGCACTCGCCTTAAACAAGACGATCACCCTGTCCAAATATGCGGCAGGGTTTTTTAATCCCCTGCTGCAATCGTAAAACCAATTTTGATTAATAAGGAATACCATGAAGAAGATAACGCAATTTATTTTGATTATCACCATCCTCGCCATGCTGTTGGCTGGATGTGCACCCGCCGCAACCGCGCCCCAGGCTATCACCCTCACTGACGGGCTTGGACGCACCGTAAGCCTGGCGCAGCCTGCCGAGCGCATCGTTTCACTCGCCCCCTCTGCCACCGAGATTTTGTTTGCCGTTGGCGCCGGAGACCAGGTGGTTGGGCGTGACAGCTTCTCCAACTATCCTGAATCCGTCTCAGCGCTTCAAGACGTGGGTGGTTCCATGGGAGATTACTCGCTGGAGACCATCACCAGTCTGAACCCCGATCTGGTGGTCGTCACCGAGATCAACACCCCCGAGCAGGTCAAAGCGCTTGAAGACCTGGGTCTGACCGTCTACTACATCAAGAATCCCTTGCAGTTGGAAGGACTCTATCCGATTCTCGAAACGGTTGGCGAGCTCACCGGTCATGATAAAGAAGCCGCTGCGCTGGTAAAATCACTTACTGCCAGAGTGGATGAAGTAGTAAAAACTATCGCCAAAACACAAGACAAACCACTGGTGTTCTACGAGTTGGACGGCTCGGATGCCGCCAAACCCTGGACCTCCGGCCCCAATACCTTCATGGATCAAATGATCCAGATGGCAGGCGGCGTGAACGTGGGCGCTGCCATGAAAGATGCCTGGGCACAGATCAGCTTAGAAGAACTGCTGGTGCAAGACCCCAACATCATCCTGCTCGGCGATGCCGCTTACGGCATGACTGCCGAACAGGTCACCACCCGCGCCGGCTGGGAATCTCTCAGCGCAGTCAAGAACAATGCGATCTACGCTTTCAATGATGACATGGCCAGCCGACCCGGTCCGCGCATGGTTGATGGTCTCGAAGCATTGGCTAAATTAATCCATCCGGAATTGTACAAATAGTATGAAGCGCACTGCCCGCCCGTTTCTGATCAGCTTTATCATTCTCATCGCTGCCATATTGGTCAGTGTGCTGGTGGGCAGTGTTTTCATTCCCCCCGCCACCCTGTTTGATCTTTTGAAATCCGCCCTGCTCGGTGAAACATCGGCTCTCGACCCGCATGGAACGTTTGCCGCCATCCTGTTTCAATTGAGAGCGCCGCGCACACTTTTGCTCATTCTGGTGGGCGCCTCGCTGGCCGGAAGCGGATCGGCTTACCAAGGCTTGTTCCGCAACCCGCTGGCCGACCCTTTCATGATCGGGGTGTCATCAGGCGCCGGGGCTGGCGCCGTGATTGCGATGAGCATCCAATGGCCCTATTCCAGACTGGGATTGATCGCCGTACCGATTGCCGCTTTCATTGGTGCAACCTTGGCCGTGCTGGTTGTAACGCAATTGGCAAGAGTGGGCAAAACCATCCCCACTACCAACCTGATTTTGGCGGGCGTGTCGGTGAGCGCTTTTGCCTCCGCGCTGACCTCGCTGCTGATGATCAACTCCACCGGGGAACTGCGCCGCGCCATTGTCTGGCTGATGGGCGGATCCACTTTGACTGGATGGAACCCCGTGTTGAGCGTACTGCCCTACGCGGTTATCGGAATGGTAGTACTGTTGCTGATGGCGCATCCGCTGAACGTGCTGCAGTTCGGAGAAGAACAAGCTCAGCAGTTGGGCATATCCGTGCAGAAATCAAGATTGATCATCATTGTGGCCGCCACCCTGGCGACAGCTGCCGCAGTGGCTTTTGCCGGTGTGATTGGTTTCGTGGGGCTGGTGATTCCACATGTGGTGCGTATGTTATGGGGAGGTGACTACCGACGCCTGCTGCCCCTTTCGATGATCTGCGGCGCCAGTCTGTTGCTGATCACAGACGTAGTGGCGCGCACCATCATTGCCCCGCAAGAAATCCCTGTGGGTATCATCACCGCCTTGTTGGGCGCTCCGTTCTTCTTGTGGGTGCTCAAACGCTCAAAATCACAGAATTATTGGTGACGCATGCTATCCATTGAAAACCTCAGCGCCGGGTATAACGGCAAACAAGTGCTTCACGATATCACCCTGAGAGTCCCTCAAGGGTCTGTAATCGCTCTGATCGGACCGAACGGATCAGGCAAGACCACACTCATCCGCACCATCAGCGGCATTCTCGCCCCTGAGTCAGGCAGGGTGTTCTACAACACAAAAGATTTGACCAAAATGAGCATCCAGGATCGTTCTAAATTGATCGCCGTGGTGCCGCAGATCCGCAATCTGCCCCCGGCCTTCTCTGTCTATGAAGTGGTCGCGTTGGGTAGAACGCCCTATTTGAACTGGTTCGGAATAACCTCTGGGCCGGATCATGAGATCGTCAAACAGGCCATGGCCCAAGTCAACTTGTTGGATATGGCTGACCGGAATATCGCTGAACTGTCTGGCGGCGAGCAGCAGCGTGTGATGCTGGCCAGAGCACTGGCGCAACAAACCCCTGTTCTGGTGATGGATGAACCAACCTCACACCTTGATCTGCAATACCAGGTCAGCTTTCTTGAAAGCGTCCACCGTTTGGCGCACCCTTCAGAAGATGAGATCAACCAGGGTCTTGAACCCAGAGCGGCGTTGGTGGCCATCCACGATCTCAACCTGCTGGCGAATTTTGCCGATCAGGTAGCATTGATGGTCGATGGTCGCCTGGTGAAGCTGGGTTCGCCTGCTGAAGTACTGCAGCCTGAGATTTTAAGCGGGGTCTATCATCTTCCGCTGACCACCCTGCAAGACCCGAAAACCGGACATTTCGCCGTATTACCTCGATAATCCTTTATAATGCTTTCAGATATTGAAAGCGAGGAAAGATGAAAATTGAGGTCAACCTGGTGGCGGCATATAAGTTGATCGCCCAAAAAGGCCGATTATCCCTTGATTTACCCGAAAAAAGCTCCGTTTATGATGTGATTCATGCCGTGGTGAAAGCCATTCCGGCATTAAAGTCACACTGGTTGGAAAAAGACGGTTCCCCCTCGCAGCATCTGCATCCGTTTTTGAATGGCGATGACGTATCCACCCTGTCAGAAGGGTTGAACACCTGCCTGGTTTCAGGCGACTGCCTGGAATTCATTCCGCCCTTGTCGGGTGGGTAAGGACACATAAAATCATACTTGAAATAAAATAATTACATACCACTTATTGTTAAAGATAATCAAACCCTCTGACAAACGAGGGTTTGATTTTCTTTATAAAAACGAGATCAAGCGACTTCAGCCACCAACAACCTTGGCTACCTGTATCTTTTCATCCTGAGTGAGTACTCTTGCCAAATCAAGCAGGATTACCAAACGCTTGTCGATTTTGGCCACACCAGTAATAAACTCGGAGTTAATATTACTAACCATTGGCGGCGGCGGTTCAATCACCGAATCGTCTATGGTCAATACTTCAGATACAGCAGAAACAACCATTCCCACCTTTACACCATCCATATTGGCAACAACAATACGGGTTTCATTGGTTTGTTCCTGGAGGTCCATTCCAAAACGCTTTTGTAAATCAATGACTGGCAACACACTGCCGCGTAAATTAGTTATACCCAACATATAACCCGGTGACTGAGGAATCTTAGTAATTTCCAGCATTTTGTTGATTCCTTCCACCGAAGCGATGTCAATTCCAAAGTTCTCAACACCCAATTCAAAAATTACTAATTGTTTTTCCATCATTTTCTCCCTGAAAAAATCCAAGGCAGGGTATTGATTCCGCCTGCTCTGGATTATAGAATTATGCCGTCAACTTGAATTGCGCGACCACTTCTTGTAAGGTCTGAGCCATATCGGATAGAGATTGAGCCGATGCAGTCACTTCTTCCACCTGAGCGCTCATTTCTTCAGCGCTGGCACTCACTTCTTCAATCGCAGCACTATTCTCTTCACTCACACTTGCTATACTTTCTATTGCTTGTGTCACTTCGCTTGAGTTCGCTGCCATTTGTTCAGTGGATGCGGTATTTTCTTCCACAATAGCGGATACAGAATCAACTGCTGAAACAAGTTCTTCTGACGCGATTTTCATTCTTCCAGTAGCCTCGCCTGCCAGGGTGGCCTGTTTGTTCACGGCATCTGCCGCGTTTAAAATTTCTGAGAGGGCAATTCCAGCTTGATTGGCTGTGATGACTCCCAACTCCACTTCCTTTGATCCTTCTTCCATCGCCTTCACTGCTTCATTGACTGTCATCAATATACCGCCGATTAACCCACCGATCTCTTTGGTCGCAAGAGACGATCTCTCTGCCAGTTTTCTCACTTCATCCGCCACCACTGCAAAACCCTTACCGTGTTCTCCAGCTCTTGCAGCCTCAATGGCTGCGTTCAAGGCCAACAGGTTCGTCTGCGAGGCAATGTCTTCAATCGTCTCGACGATCTTGCCGATCTCTTCAGATCGTCTGCCCATCTCTTGCACTTTATCTGCAGAAGCTCCCACCTTGGCTTTGATGCTCTGCATACCGCTCAATGTCTGTTCCACAGTTTGAGATCCTTTGCGAGCTGCTTCTGCTGCTGTTGCAGAATCGGCTGTCACCGCGGCGGCATTCCCCGCTACCTGCTGGATGGCAGTATTGATCTGATCAGTCGCGCTGGATACTTTCGTCACCGAGAAGCTTTGTTCCTGTGCCCCCTTGGCGACACCTTCTATGGCTTGCGACATCTGCTCCACCGCCGTGGCGGTTTTGTTCACAGCTGTTGCTTGATCCGCCGTGCCCTTCGCTACCTGCTGCACCGTTGCCGCAATTTGGTTGGTCGCCTGACCAGCCTGGTTGGCAGCCGTAGCCAATTGGGCAGATGCGGCGCCCAAACTTGTTGCACTTTGTGCCACATGCCCAATAGTATCGCGGAGGTTGGCTATCATTTTCGCAAATGCAACACCCAGTTCATCTTTCTCACTTTTCGCCACTACAGTCGCGGTCAGGTCGTTGTTTGCAATGGTGTTGGCCGCTTCTCCCATGCTTTGTAAATATTGAACAATTGAGACAAAGGCTTTGCCAATCTCACCCACTTCATCTTTTCGACTGGTTACTGATTCTCTAACTTTTTGGCTCATATCGCGCAACAGATCACCAGCAGAAATAGAGGCCGCAACATTCACGAGTAGATTTAAAGGTTTCGTTAACGAGTTACTAATCACGATGCCAATGGCAAGAGCCAACAAGAATCCAATAGCAGCAATGAACACGGAAAGTATGGTTGAATTACGAAATGTGACACCTGCCTGAATCATTAAATCACTTCCAGCCTGTACATTGATATCAAGCAGTTTCTGTGCAGAAGCTCGCACATTGGCGCTGGCAATTCCAGCCCGACCTGTGGCTGACAAGCTTTCGGTTAAACCACTAAGATTGCCAGCATCCTTCAAGGCTAGTACTTCGGTAATTGCCGCTTTATATTCAGCCCAAGCTGGTTCAAATACGGCCAGTTCATCAACTTCAGTATCCAGCAAGTAAGTGGCTTTATAGGCTGCCAGGTTTTCATCAATTTCTTTTTCTTTTGTTGTGACATCTTGAATATTGACCTGTGCTTCTGATGGAAGATATAACGCTTTATAGATATTTCCTCGAATCATACCCAAATCAGTAACAATTTGACCTAACTGCTTTACAGGAAGAAGACGATCGTTGTATATTGATTTTGTACCTTCCATGATCGTGTTCATGTTGAAATACCCAACAAACGACACAACCACTGTGATCAAAGCCACAGTCACAAACGCACCAATCAGTTTGACACTTGTCTTTAGATTATTTAACGCTTTCATTTATTCTCCGTTTGTCCTAAAAGTTTTTATCTAAGGAACCACAACCAATATCAACTACCTTTACAGCTCTTCAGAACGCAATAAACCTTATATAATCCAAAAACCTCTCTTTATTGATTCGATTTTGGATTATAAAATTTAGCAACGCTTCAAATTCTAAATATTAATAAAACGAAAAATAAGAAATTTGTTTATTAAATTTCGTTTGATTGATTGCTTATTATTTTGTAGTGGACCCGGTTTATTGCTGCTTAGTAATTGATATCATTAATAATTTGCGGATTATGTAAAGAGCAGATAAATATTTGAGAATTCCACCTTTTTAAACAGTATCATGTGAAACACGATTTTCATTGTCTATTCCAACTTCATCATAATATATACAATCGCCATATCCTATTTGGCTTCCTTGATGCAATTTCAGCGCTGCCACGGTTTTCAATATGGGTTCGATGTGGTCTATTCTTCTGGCAGCTGCTGATTGTTTGCACTTCATTCCCTCGCTTTCGGGTGGATAAATATCAAAAAGTTAATTGACGATATTAAAGTGAATTTATTGCAAAGCTCCGAATTCTAAAGAATTCGGAGCTTTTTCACTACAGCCTCACCCCTACCTCTACGCTTCGCGCGTGGGGGTTCTTACTTCTCCATTTGGGTGGAGAGGGAAATCAATATTAAGCAACCACTTTGGTAGACACATTGAAATTAGGTGGATTCTCGATCAGTTGTTTCACCTTACACTGGTCCGCGGAACGAATTAAAGCATCATAATATTTTTCCGGGAATGTTGGAGGAACCTGTATTTCAAGCTCGATATTTTCCGTTTTGCCGGTGGCACGGTCACTGTTGATACGCTCAACGATGCGGATGCCTTCGGTGGGCAGACCGCGCTGATTGCAGAAACCTAAGACATAAATACCTGCGCAGGTACCCAATGAAGCCAAAAAGAGGGCAAAGGGCGTGGGGGCAGAGGCTGCTCCTCCGCCCATGGGAGGTTGATCAGTCATTACTGTATACGGTCCGAAATGGGCGTCCACTCTGGCGCCACCGGGAAAGTCAATTAACATTTCCATTTATATTCTCCTAATGTTGGTATGTAATTTAGATGAATCAGGTCAATAAAAGTGACAAAATTTTAAGTTATGGTATGATTTTAACAAACAACAGCAATTTATATCGATCATTGCCATGAGGTAATTAAGATGACAGACCAAACCCAAAATTTTTCTCAAAACGAGCAACTGCGCGGATTGATTGAACAGCTTAATTCTTACATATCCACCTATCACGGCGGTGAAGTGGAATTTGTCTCATTTGACGGCAAGGTGGTCAAGGTCAAATTGGGTGGAGCGTGTTTAGGCTG
>PNNU01000159.1 GCA_013824385.1 Anaerolinea sp. | reverse complement strand
TTATCACCCAACGCAACGGGCGCTACGTGATTCCACTGCGCGCGGAATTTCGCAGCAAACTGAAATCTATTGTGCACGACCAATCCTCTTCGGGGGCGACGCTGTTTGTAGAGCCCATCGCCGTGGTGGAACTCAACAACCGCTGGCACGAGATGCAGCTGCTTGAGCGGGACGAAGTACGCAAGATTTTGACCGAGCTTTCAGGTAAGGTTGGTGCTGAAGCATCCGCCATCTGCGGCATCGTGGATGCGTTGGCTTTATTGGACTTTACCCTGATGTGCGCCAAATACGGCGATGAACTGCACGCATCCGAACCGATCCTTAAACCGGTTAGCCCGCCGGCCCACGAACATCACCCCGGCACGATTATCAAACTATTCCACGCACGGCATCCGCTGCTTGATCAGGCCATTGTTGTACCCATTGACGTGGACCTTGACCCGCACACTTTTGCAGTAATCATTACCGGCCCAAATACCGGCGGCAAAACTGTGACGCTAAAAACGGTTGGTTTGATGGTGTTGATGGCTCAATGCGGACTGCACATCCCGGCACAATCAGGCTCTGAACTCAGTTTCTTTGACGATATTTTTGCCGACATCGGCGACGAACAATCCATTGAGCAATCGCTTTCCACGTTTTCGGGGCACATCACCAACATCGTGCGCATCCTCACCAACGCACGCACCAAAACCCTGGTGCTACTGGATGAATTGGGCGCCGGCACTGACCCGCAGGAAGGGTCCGCTTTAGCGCGGGCCATCATGCTTTACCTGGTGGAGAGGCGCATCCCCTGTTTGATCGCCACCCATTACCCCGAGTTGAAAGCCCTGGCACACGCCACCCCCGGTGTGACCAACGCCAGCATGGAATTCAACCTTAAGACCCTGCGCCCCACCTACCGTCTGACCCTGGGCATCCCGGGACGCTCCAACGCACTCTCGATCGCGAAAAGATTGAACCTACCGGATGAGATTCTGGATTCTGCAAAGACGATGATCGACCCGAACGAGTTGAAATCTGAAGATCTGCTTAAAGAAATTCATTATCAGCGCGAGGTGGCGCGTAAGTCGCGTTCCGCCGCAGACCGCGAGCGGTCCTTGATCCTCAACCAGAAAGAGGAACTGGCACGTCGTCTGGAAGAAATTGAAGAGGAACGACGCAAGGAACTTGAAAAAGCCCGCAGCGAAGCCGAAAACGAATTGGCCGGCTTGCGTCAGGAGATGGACGATATCCGTCGGGAACTCTCACGTGCACGTCAACCGCTTGAAGCCATGAAAACGCTTGAAGAAAAGATCACGGTTGCTGAAGAAAAAGCCACCAAACCGATTGAACGAAAAAAGTCCGCACGGCAGCCCCATACCGAGTTCATGCCAAAGTTGGGCGTGCGTGTGAGATTGCGCTCTCTGAACACGGAGGGAATAGTAACCTCCATTGGTGAGAACGACATGGAGGTACAAATTGGAAGTCTGCGCGTACGTGCCAAAATGAATGACGTGACTGCCCCCAATGCTGAAGATACTCTCGAAGAAACTCCGGCGCCCAAGAAATCCAGGGGCAAGGTAGATTCACCTTCAAATCCTACGGCGAGCGTATTCAGACCCTCCCCGGGCATGGAAATCGATTTACGCGGCCAACGCGCCGAAGATGCACTGGATGCGCTTGACCGCTACATCTCCAATGCCAGCATGGCGGGGCTGCCATTTGTGCGCATCATTCACGGCAAGGGCACCGGCCGCCTGCGTCAGGTTATCCGCGAAGCGCTCAAGGTGAACAGTGAAGTCAAGAGTTATGAAGAAGGCGGAGATAAAGAGGGCGGTGAGGGTGTCACCGTTGTGCATCTGGAATAGTTTTACATGTTAGTGTCAGACGAAGTTAACTCTGCACACCGGAAATCAAATTGAACTGCACCCCATCCTGGGTTTAGGGCAAGAATCGGAAATCTTAAAACAGATTTCCGATTCTGTTTTAACCCCAGACACCGCGAATCTACAAAAAACAGATTCCCGGTGTTCTTTAAATAAAAAAGAAGGTCGAAAGAGTCCACGCCCTGATCTCTCTCAACCTTCTTTGCGCAAGCTCCCTAAATCTTGCGCTTGAGGCAGCAATGTTATATTGTCGTTTATACAACCTTGCCGTTGACAAAACGTTGCCAAAACACCTCGTTTTTTATATTTGTTTTGAAAGTTTTTTTATTAATGCAGACAAGGGAGTCTTTACAGTATGAGCAGCCATCTCGCTTAAGATGTAATTTTTTCGCTCCAGGTATTGCTGTGTTTCTGAATTTTCCATTCCTTTTATGCTTGCCAATGCACTCATTGCCCACAACTCATTCCAACGATGATTTGTTTTTTTACTGGCCTCAGCAACTTCCAAAAAACAATCTCTTGCTTTCTTGTTTTCACCACGCCGTAACGCAATGCCGCCTGAAAGTAATTGGGCAGTTAATCCACCAGTTTTAAAGCCGCGCTCTTTTAATGCCATAACCATTGGCGCGGTTTCATGGATTAATTGTTCCTCGTCTATTCTGGGATTTATCCAGGCTGCCAATATGACCTTTCCTGGTAACGATATAGATTCAAGTCCCAGTGCTTCGGCTTTTTCAATCGCATCCTTGATAATCTTCAACCCCTCATCATTCTCGTTCCGTTGGAAGAGTGTAAGTCCCAACGCAAAATAATTTTCAAGAGATTGAATGTCAGAAAGTGGTAATTGGGCACCTTGACGGTATTGTTCCTCTGCCGAAGAAAAATCCCCCAACAAACGGAATATATCACCTTTGATGGCGTAGTAGTACTGGTTGGTTTTGCGTAAGTGACCCGGGTCTTTGTTTTCGATGGCATGGTGAAGATGATGCCAACTTTCATCCAATTGTCCCATAATCAAATAGTCCCTGGCAATGGTGAAATCTAACAAAGAAACCCACCAATCTAGATCCAATTGCTCAGCCAATTTATAAACCGAAAATGCGTTTTGTAGTGATTTCTGATATTTGCCCCCATAATATTGAGCGATAGCCAGTGCAGTATATGCATGAACTCTGCCAGAGAGTCGGCTGATCAACTTACTTTCATTGGCGCATTGATCAGCAGTCAATTCTGCTTGAGCCGGGAAACCCATCATGCTATAGAGAATTGAAAGTTGTGATTTAAGATTTACCGAGGCATCTAAAACTCGCGTATCTGACGAATTGTTGCCCATTTCCAATCCGGCCAAGAAAATATCTTTCGCGTGCTTGTAATCATCCTTAATTTCATACAACATGCCCAACCTGGCATAAGCTTCCAGTTTTTCTGGATTACCATCCGTTTTAGAAAGAAAGAAAAGAGCCCGATGGTGAAGCTCAATTCCCTCATCCAATTCTCTGCGCATACGAGCCACCCGACCCAAACCACTGATCGAAATGCCGATTAACAAAGGGTCTTGATTGGATTCTCCAAATTCAAGGCCGATTGTAAAAAGTTTTTCACAAGTATCATCATCACGGAGATCGTAGGCGTAATCACCCCACTCTAACAATAATTGTCTGAGTAAGACAGGCGCTTTCTCAGAAAGCAAATAAGGGAACAAATCCAAAGCGCGTTGATAGGCTGTGTAAGCATCTGCTCTCGAAAAACAGTGCTGAGAATACCTGCCAGCCACACACCATGCCAAGAAGGCATTGTCGTTTTCTCCAGCCTGCTCATAATGCCAGGCATAAGTGGACGCCTGATCCTCGGCTTCACCTTTGACCTCCAACAACGCCCTCACCGCGGAAAGGTGAAGACCTCGTTTGCGTGCGGGAGATAATTCTTCAAGGATAACTTCTCTGAATTGGTCGTGAGGAAATTCATAGTAAGAGTCTTTTTGCGCTCCACTAACCCCAATCAATATTCCACTTTGATGTAATTCGTCAAGTGCAGATAATAGGACATCATAATTGCTTTTCACCATTTTTTCGAGCACTTGCGGCGGAAACCGCTGACCCAAAACAGCCGCCGAAAAAAGCACTTCTCGAGCAGAAGCTGACAAACTTCTGGTCTTCTCATTTACAATCGCCCGAATTGTTGCAGGAACAGGAAAATGATCTGTCTCGGAATAAGTAGAAACATCAAGTTTGTAGAGGTCAAGAGCCCTGAGTGTTTCAATGAGCAAATATGGAGATCCACCAGTTTGGGTTTGAATCTTCTTTATCAGGTCAGTGCTGACCGTTTTACCCAACTCCATGGATATTAATTTTGAAGTCTCTTCCAAGGAAAAAGGCTGCAACACTATCCGTTCAAGATTTGAAGTCAGTACACTTTGATCAAGATACGCCTCAAGTGTCGGGTTGCGTTCCTCTGTCCTCGAGGAAAGTATCAATAATCCATAAGTTTTGAAAAACTGACGTTCATTCAGAAAGGCAAGAAATTCCAGGGTGGCATCATCACACCATTGAGCAATTTCTATTACCATTAATAAAGGTTTCTTTTCTGCCAATATCTTTAAAAGAGAATATAGAGCATTATGAATCCTGATTAATGGGTTATCGGGCAGTGTATCGATAATGATCGGAGAAAGACGTTTTTCGCTAAATTTTAGTGCGGGATAGAGACTATGTAAGTTGGTTTTTATGTCTTCTGGAAGTGATAACCACTCCTTTTCAGTGACCAACCGATTTAACCCTTCCACAATCGGAGCATAAGGCGTGCTGCTAATCATCGGTTTTCCGCTGCAAAACAATAATCGAGAACTGTATTCCATCCTTGAATAGAATTCCTGAACCAAACGCGTTTTTCCTGATCCTGCTTCACCAGAAATATGGACAAGCCCTTTTCGGTGATAGGCATTGTTCAATCTCGAAATTAAATCGCTGCGTCCCACAAAAGGAATCGTATTAGTAATGTCTCCCGGCCATTCACCCTGAGGATCTTTTTTGGTTTCAAGCGACTCCCGCATCACCCTCTTTTTCATATCGCTTAATATTTCAGGCAACACGCCTGGTTGATTCGCTTGATAAGCCTGGTCCAAAAACGAGAGATAATCGAGTGCCTCTTTGAATCTCCTGCGTTCTCTTAAGCAGTTTATTGTCAGGTAATTAATATCAGTATTTAAATGATCAAATGATGAAATTCTCCCCAACCAGAGAATCGCTTCGTCAATGTTGCCTAATGCAATACAATGTTCCGCCAATCGCTCAAGGATTTTTTCATGCGAGAATGCAAAGGATTGATTATTTATTGACACCCAGGAATCAAACCCGGTTGAATTGTGTAAAGCAACATCCTGTAAAAGCTGATGTCCCCGACACAACTCCACAGCTTTTCTTAATTGAACATACATCCATTCAGGCAATATTCCGTTACCATTCAATTCAGAACTATTCAATAAAGGGGTAACAATATTATTGTATTCACGTGCATCTACGTATACCCGGTTTGAATTCAAAGACACAAAATCATCGCTTGTAATTATGAAGCCAGGGTCTATTAATGCTGATCGCAACCTACTCAGACCTTCCCTCAATTTCTTTCTCGCCATAGTCTCAGAATCATCAGGCCAAAATATGCTGCATATTTCCTCGCGACTAACTGGCTCCATGTGGGCAGCCAAAAAGAACAATCCGGCTCGTTGTTCGCGCCGGTTAATACGAACCAATTGTCCGTTACGGGTCACCACAGGCGGACCGAGTATAAGGATGCTTAATGGGGGTGTTTCTGACTGCCCCGCTGGGGTCATGGGATTTAACCTTTTAGTTGTAGTTGGCGTTCGTGAGCCTTGGAAAGCATTTCCTGGGCGGCGGTCAAATTGGATTCGCTCATGCTGCCCGTCATTTGTGCCAGTTCCACAATTCTTGCTGTATCATCCAGTTCTTCCACCTCTGTGAGAGTGCGTTCGTCTACAATTTGTTTGCGCACACGAAAATGCTGTTCGCCAAAAGCGGCCAACTGCGAAAGGTGGGTGACGCACATTACCTGATGATTAACACCGAGATGCCAGAGTTTTTCGCCGACAATAAAGCCCACCCTGCCGCCAATGCCCTGGTCAATCTCGTCAAACACCAGAGTTGGTACAAAATCCACTCCTGCCAGCACATTCTTAAGCGCCAGCATCAAGCGAGAAGTTTCACCGCCTGAGGCGATCTTCACCAACGGTTTTAACCCTTCGCCGGGGTTTGGTGCAATTAGAAATTCAACCTGGTCAATGCCGTTCTCGGTATAGTGATCCTGACCAGCCGCGTTGTGACCAGCCTGGTCAAAAGAGACCGAAAACCGGGCACCGGGCATGCTCAAGTCTGTCAGTTCACGCTCAACAGAAGAACCCAACAAAAGGGCGGCTGCCTTGCGTTTATCAGAGAGAATCTGTCCGGCGTGTTTTGCATCCTGCAGGGCAGAAGCTTCAGCAGATTCAAGTTCGGCGATGCGTTCACCGGCATTGGCAATATTTTCAAGCTGCAGGCGGGTGGCTTTGCCGTATTCGATGGCGGCTTCGACGCTACCACCGTATTTGCGTTTCATTTGATGGATCAATTCCAGCCGATTTTCGACCTGCTCCAACCGGCGGGGATTAAACTCGATTTCATCCAAATATCCGCGCAAGTCGCGGTTAACTTCAGTCAATTGAGCGTTGACAGCCTCCACTTGTGAGGCAAGCTCCTGTTGGCTGGCGTCAATCCGCGCCAACGAGGCCAGCAACTGCGAGGCTTGGCCGATCAAGTCAACCGCGGATGAAGTGTCTGGCGACCCTTCATCCAACAAAGCCAGTGCTTGTTGGGCAGAAGAAGAAAGGCTTTCGGCATTGGCCAGACGGCTGCGTTCCTGATCCAGCTCTTCTTCTTCGCCGACCTTCAAATGAGCCGCTTCAATTTCTTGCACCTGGAAGGAAAGCAGTTCCATACGACGCGCAGATTCATTTTCAAGATCGCGCAACGACTTTAACTCTCTACGGATTGCAGTGAGCTGTTTGTATGATTTTTGGTAGGTCGCAAATTCGGTTTGGATGACAGCATAGCGATCCAATAACCCCAGGTGTGAACGCTCGTCCAACAGGGATAAATGCTCAGACTGCCCGTGGATATCCACCAAATAATGACCTAATTCCTTGAGCAGACTGACGTTAACGCTGCGTCCGTTCACGCGCGCGATGGAACGTCCTTCGCCGCGGATCTCACGCCCGAGCGTAACAAAAGGTTCGCCCTCGTCAAGTTCTTCACGTTTGAGTATCTCTATAATTTCTGCACGTGTTTCAGAAGGGATACTGAAGACCGCCTCAAGTGTGGCGCGTTCAGCACTGCTGCGTACCATGTTGGCATCCACGCGGCCGCCCACCAGAGCCATGATTGCGTCTAAAATGATGGACTTACCCGCACCGGTTTCGCCGGTGACGATGACCAGGCCGCTTTTAAAACGAATTTCAAGCTTGTTAATGATGGCAAAATTTTCGATGCGTAATTCGTCAAGCATGCGCCCGATCCTTAGACTCTGATGCCCTTAAGGCGATAAAAAACTGTTGAAGCC
>PNNU01000158.1 GCA_013824385.1 Anaerolinea sp. | reverse complement strand
TTCACGGCGTTCAGAATAGATCATGCTGCCATCCACAGCCAGGGCGGTGATGCCCAAAATGGCTACCAGTGCAACTGCTAAAACAACAATAATTTGACCTTTTTCTTGTGTTTTCATATCACTCATCCAGTCATTATTGAACCTAGTTTGACTTAATGACAATTCCTTTAGCTTCAACATTGATCGTGCGCGTAGTACCCACGACTTTTCCCAAAAAAGGCATACTGACAGGGAAGCTATTCGCAATTGTCACTTTGATCAACTGCCCTTTTAAATCCCCGGTTGCAGACGCACAAGGCACAGACACACCTGTGCTAATTGTTGTATAAGTGATCACAACCGAGGCTAGAGTGGCGTTCTTCACTTTAGACAGATTTTGCAGAACGCGATATTGGATTTGCGTACAGTTCTTTGGAAAAGCCATTGCATAGACTACGCCTTCTTCAGCCGCATCTTGAAGCTGCATTTTCGTCATGATCGTCCGACTGAGATCCACGATGCCAGCCAGCAGCACAAGGATCACTATCAGGCTGACGGCCAGTTCCACCAAACCCTGACCTGATTCACCCCGTTTTTTGGTAGTAGGATTAGCTGCCGCCAATCTGCCCAGGAATTGTTTAAACCTGAATTTGATTTTCATCATTGAATTTTCCCCAGATAGGTCCGATAGGTGGTACTGACAATGGGAAAACTCTTCAAACCCGGGATGGGGACAATCAGGTTGAATTGTTTGGTCACCGTAACCACGACCCGATCTCCGGTGATTAGTGTGGGAGTTGTTGCAGAACAGACGTCAGTGATAGCAGATATGACCCCGCTGTTATTTGGGCCGTGGTCATAACTGATGGCAATATTAGTGGCAACAAGACTAATACCGGGCGCTTTTGAAATCGCCTTATTCTTGATACCAGTACAATCCTGGTAGTATTGCACATCTGCATCAACACAAGCAGTAGAAGAAGGGCAGCCCGAAGTGGCGGCATATCGCGCTGCTTCACGGCTGGCGTTGGCCACAGACACACTGGTGAAAAAAAGCAAAGCGATTTCGAAAACACCAAAAATTAAAATCAAAAAGAGTGGCAAGACTAACGCCAACTCTAGCGTCGCCTGCCCCTTAAGGTGCGATCCTAAAGAATTAAATATTCTTTTCATCACTTAGTACCAATCTTAAAATTTAGGACTTTGAATTTCCACCTATAAATTTGTTCTTTGTTTCCACCTATAATTGAAAATTATACGCCAAAAAATGCTCCAAATCTTATCATTGCATATTTGTAAACCTGAATCACTGTTAAATACATTGAAAATCGATTTGTTAAAAACAACACTCCCCAACAATCAACGTGATTGTTGGGGAGTGTTGTTTCAGAACCAGATTACTTTAGAAGTTCAATTGAAGACGGTGTTTGAAATATTTCTGCTCCATTTAAATTGAGTGAAATATGCGCGCTCCCTGAAACATTTACTTTGTTGGCAATCAGTTGTGTATTTAAAGTTACCAAATCTCCTGAACCAGCAACATCTATCGTACCACCAGGTGCAAAAATTGTTCCCATGAATACTGAATTAGATGTTCCAGTAAATTTTATTTTGTTGTTATTACTGGGGTCCAAGTAAATGAGTATCCCTCGTATTGCAGGCGGAACACCGCATAGTGAGGTTTCACAGTTTGGCGCTTCCAAGTTGATAAATGAAGTACCTGCTGTATCAAATGTGCCGGATTTGAAGTATATGGTTACCCCCTGACCAGTTAAATGTGCCTGGCCAGTTGTTGTAACATCTCCTGTCATACAATAAAGACCAGGATTCAAGATAACGGTATCGACACTGGTTAATTTAATTTTTGAATAATTACCAGGATTTATTGTTCCACTACTTGTCACGGCCACGGGGCTGCCATAATTTGGGACTTTCGAACAATCAGGTATGGGGACGGTAAAAAACGGGAGCCTTTGAGTCACTTTAACAGGTGCAGGACTGACTGAACCCGAAGCGGGAGGGCTATATGCTGTATAGTAAGAAATTTGCCCTCCGTTGACAACAATATCAATCGTTCCAGTACCCGTTAAGCAAGAATTTGTAAAAATACCTGCTCCAATAACATCGATTGAGCCACTACCAGTAACAGTTATTCCACCAATGGTTCCACAAGAATTGGATAAAGAAGCTATCCCGTTGCCAAAAGCCAGAGTTTCCTTGGGATAAACTCTTGAAGTTGCTTCAACTTTTGTTTGAAGCTGGTCTCTTCCAATAATTTGAGCAAAAGTAGTCTCTCTGGTAGTCGATACCGTTATTTTAATGTCCAGATAAGTACGATAATTTTTAACGCCACAAGTCACTGAAATTCCGTTGGCTGGATCATTTTCAATCAATGGATTGTCTTCAGATTGGGCATATCCTTGACCTGCTAAAATCGCTGCCGTAGCGGCATTATTTGCCAAAATGGACCCACAATAAAACTGGTTTGGCGGATAATCCTTCAGTATTTGTACTGCTGCACTGGCACTTGCCAGAGCAGCAGAATCTGCAATACTTTGATCATCGCGTCGATCATTTAAGACCATGCTTCCATCGAGAGCTAAAGCAGTGATTCCTAAAATAGCGACCAATGCAACCGCCAAAATGATTAATATTTGTCCGTTTTCTTCTTGATATTTTTTCATTTTTGCCTCAATTTCTCTAGTTATTGGGGAGGTTGAGGTCTCAAAACAATCCCTTTTGCTGTAACTGATAGTGGAATTGTCTGTCCAATAAACGTACCCAAAAACGGCATGGTGACTGTGAAGGTTTTCGTCACAGTTACTTTCAACTTCTTTCCTGCATAGACCTGGTTGAACGGGATCAGGCTGCAATCTATATAAGAGCCATCATTCCCTTCTATTGTCGTGACTATTGTCATTCCACCATTAAGTGCCCTGTTCGAAAGGTTAAACTCCACTCGCTGATTAATTTGATCACAATCTGTAGGAAAACTAGTTCCGTAAATCACACCTTCTTCAGCAGCATCCTTCATGGCAAACTTGGTAAAAATTGCTCGCCCAAGGTCAACGATTCCTGAGAGAATAATTAATAGCAAAATAAGACTAACGGACAATTCGATCAAGCTTTGTCCTTTTTCATTATTGCGATTTATCTTACCTTTTGTTTTCATCAATCACTTTTTATGGGTATGGATCTGAATAATATTGAACAAAACAACCATTATCAAAAAACACCTTAACATGTTTTATAGTGAAATCAACTGTAGTAAATGTCAGCCTTAATTGGTTTGGCGTGTTTATTACCGCAGGGATTAAAAGATCTTCATGGTAAGTATAAGGAAATGTTAAATCTGCAATAGAAGTAGCTGTATCAGCCCAAATAGGTTTTGTTCGTAATGCAACCGTATCCAACACAGCAGTGCCTGTCCATTCAACCTGGACACGAAAGATATAAGTTTCATTAATTGAGGAACTCGAGTAAATATCAAACGACCAGGAATTTCCTAAAGCAGCTGGATTTTGAACTGTCCAGGTACCACAAAGTGACGGTAACGTGGGGGTCAAAGTGCGTGTCGGTGTTGATGTTCTCGTTGCTGTCGGAGTTCGAGTTGGAGTTACAGTCCTTGTTGCCGTTGGTGTTCCTGTTTCTGTTGGTGTCGGAGTAATGGACGGCGTTAGCGTGATGGTTGGTGTCGGAGTTATGGAAGGCGTAAGTGTGATTGTTGGCGTATTAGTAATGGTAGGAGTTAACGTTATTGTTGGAGTCAACGTATTTGTAGGAGTCACGGTTGGAGTAAATGTTATTGTTGGGAGAGAAGTAAGGGTTGGTGTTGCAGTTTCTGACGGAATGATAGTGGGTGTGACCGTAAGAGTGGGGGTATTTGTTGGTCGCGGAGTATTGGTCCACGGAGGTGTACCCATTACATTCAGATTAGTAATGATTGTACGTGTTGTCACTGAAGTAATTGGAAACGCAACAAGGTTATTAAAGTTGATTATGGGGCTGTATGTTGTGCTAACAGTGACAATGACGCGATCACCTAATGCCAAATCCGTGGCAATTGGACATGATGCAAATATCGTATTTTCACCATTACTATCAGGACCATGATCGTATTGAACGGTTATATCAGTTGGTTTAAGGTTTGCAATAAGCCCTTGAGAGATTGCTCGATTTGTAATTCCCAAACAATCCCGATAATATACTGTCCCCGTTAAGTTTTCTCCTGATCCTGAGCCATAACGAGCTGCTTCACGACTTGCACTCAGAACAGAACTGTAGATGAAAATGAGTCGCCCGACTTCAAATATTCCGATAATCAACAATAAGAATAGAGGGAGGGTTAATGCCAATTCAAGCGTGGCTTGCCCTCTTGTTAAAGGATTCTTTACATTGCGAAATTGGGTTTTCATAAGACCTAACAATAAAAAATCTAACCACTAATAAGGATTTACCCATTGCCATATGTAAAATAAATTATACGACTTTTGGCTTCTCCAAAACGGTCATTGCAAATTTGTAAACCGAAGAGGTCGCAAAAGTTGGATATGTGATGACTTTTTGAATTTGAAATCTATAAGCTTTGAAAAAGCCAACCAAGAACAATAACCAGTACAGACCCACTCAGGGTGCAGCCCAGGTTAACCCAATCGTTGTCCATCCATTTTTTACCACGGATCAGATGAGTCTCTGCACCACAGTCGTGCAGCGGATGTTTCTCGGTCTCTTTTTGACAGGTGTCACAATAAAAAATCGCCTGCACTGTCGCCCCAAGTACTGAATCCACCAGACTGCCGGCTAAACCGCAAATCGTAACCAACAAGATCATTTCAAAGCCGCTCAACCCATTCCAACCTGCAGGTTTGATGATCCAGGCTAAAAGTGCGATTAAAACCGCCCCCGCGGTTGACGCCAGTGTGCCCACCAGGCTGACGGCACCAGAGGTGCCCGGCTCAACATGTTTTCCAGAGACGATCAAGATTGGCATGCGCGGGTTGAGCACTCCTAATTCTGTTGCCCAAGTATCCGCGTTGGCAGCGGCCAGTGCAGCGCAAAAGCCCACCCAGGCAATCCAGGAGTACGGTAAAAAAAGGTGCAAAATCACAAAGAGACTTGCGATACCACCATTTGCCAAAACCTGGGCGGCATCACGCCTGTCCCCTTTGGAATACATACTTTCAGCGGCTCGTTTTCTTTTTTTGAAAAATAGTGATAATGCGCTGGAAGAAATGAAAAAAGTAATTAAAACCAGCGCCCAACTCCATCCCCCCAGGCCAAAGGTCACCGCGCCCAATACAAAAGCCGCCAAGGCACCTGATAACGTCAATAACTTGAAACGATAAGCACCCCCCGCAGCAATAAAGGCCAGCAGAGCGCCTAAAATCAACTGTCCAGCCGGAGACTGGAAAAAAGTCATGGATTAGCCGGCTCCCACCAACATGCCCGCCGCCATTATCAAGATTATGGGGGTGAGCAGGCTGCCTGTCCAAACCAGCCAGGCAACCGGCCGCGACTCAGGACGACGGTAAAAAAATACTCCCGCCACAGTGCCGGCAATGTAAAGTAGTACCCCCAAGACCGGAAGCAGCAGCAATCGGTTGGCAGCCACGGGTGGTAAAAGCACACCATTTGGGTCATAGCCAAGCGAGACTGTTGCCCTGGATGAAATGGAAAGACCAACGATCACCAGCAGCGACAATGTCAGCCCAAATCCCGCAGGGATCAGCGCGCGGCCGTATTTATCGAGAACCACCTGGCGCAGAAAAGCTGCGGGGATGGCCGAATAAGCTTCCATGGGGGTTAGTGTGCCCATCTCAAGCGCGCGTTGAAACCGCTGAACAAATTCATCTTTTCGTTCGGGTGAGAGGACAAAATAACGATCAAGCGTGGCAACAATTACCAGATTTTTGGCGTCCGAAGCAATGAATTCCATTTGGCCGAGGTCGGGATGGTCAACGTATCCAAGCAGCGCTCCGGGAACGGAAAACGCTGGCAGCCTCAACGGCACTTCAAGATCGGTTGCCGGTCTTACCCAGGTCACTTCAGAAAGAGGAATGTCCTCGGCTCGCAACCCCCAGCGAATGCGCAGCCCATCCCGTTTAAGTGAATAAATGCCATTAATCAGGGCGTATCCACGGTAGCCGGCAAAAGGCAGCAAGCCAAATAACACCACTGCACCCAACAGGTCCATCACCAGCAGTATGCCGCCGTTTTGTTGAAACGCCTGCCAGACCAGTACTCCGCATCCAACCATGAGTAAAAGAATAATGAACACATGGATCACAATCCCACGCGTTCGGTTTGGCAGAAAAATAAAAGTTTCAGCCATATTCTCCTGTCAATCTATGACATCAAACAACGGCGCAATACCTGGCAAACCGTATCCACCTGCTCCTCGGTCATTACACCCGAGAACGGCAAAGCCAGACCGCGTCGACCAAGGTCTTCAGTCACCGGATAGTCTCCTTCGCGATAACCAAATTGTTTTGCCATGTAAGGTTGAAGATGGATGGGCAAGAAATAAGGACGCACAGGAATGCGTGCTTCAGTAAGCTTTGCGGCCAACTGATCGCGATCGATGCCGGGTTTGACCTTGATCACATAAACAAACCATGAGTTGCGTGTGGTTCCATCGCTCATACCAGGTGCTTCAATTCCCTGGATCTCAGCCAGGCGCTCGGCGTACATATCCGCCACCTTCTGGCGTTTGTCAAGCAATTCTTCAATGCGGGTCATTTGAACGGCACCCAGCGCTGCGCTGAGTTCATCAATTCGGTAGTTGTATCCAAGCTCTGTGTGCTGCAGCCAATTGTCACCGGGGGCGCGTCCCTGGTTGCGAAGTGCGCGCATTAACCCGGCTGCCTTATCATCATTGGTGACAATCATGCCGCCTTCACCGGTAGTGATCTGCTTGTTGGGATAGAATGCAAACACACCATAATCGCCAAACAAGCCGGTTTTCTTGGATTTGTATTCAGCACCCAAAGATTCACAAGAATCTTCAATTAATTTCAGGTTATATTTTTTGACCAGCTTGACAATTCTTTCATAATCAGCGGGTTGTCCAAACACGTCGACAGCCAGAATGGCTTTTAACTTGCCGTGATTTTGTGCGCCATCGCGTGGCAGCCATTTTTTGGCAGCCTCTCCATCCTGGATAAGATCTTCCACCGCTTTTTCAAGCAAGTCAACATCAAGGTTACCGGTAATCGGGTCAACATCCACAAAGACGGGAATGGCTTTCTCAAAGAGCAGCACATTGCTTGAGGCTACAAATGAAAACGGGGTGGTGATCACCAAATCCCCGGCTTCAATGCCGGCAGCTCGCACACATAAGTGCAACCCTGCCGTACCTGAGTTCACCGCCACGGCGTGTTTGGCACCCACAAAATCGGCGATAACTTTTTCAAAAATACTGGTTTGCGGACCCATGCTTAAATAGGGAGAATTGACCACTTCAATCACCCTGGCGCGTTCGGCGTCGGTGATATCAGGGCTAGACATGGGAACCAGGAACGG
>PNNU01000157.1 GCA_013824385.1 Anaerolinea sp. | reverse complement strand
GAAAGCCAGTTCTGCCGCGGATGGGTTTACTTTAGATCTAGGTAAATCTTGAATTACCAAAACGTTTTTTGTACCTTGTTCCAAATAATTTCGAGTAACTGTACCGTACGGCCAGGTGGTTTGACCTGAATGACCATGAGCGCAAAGAACCACCAGATCAATGGCAGCGTCTTGTTCAGCAATATCCTGAATGGCAGAAAAAACACTTATGTTTTCAACCACGCAATATTCACTATCTACTGGTAGTCGATTTTTCATTTCTAGTAAATAGCTATTAACTGCTTGCCGGCTTACCTGCATCAATTGTTCAGACAATTTTTCGATTTCGACGGGGTAAGGCTCAGGAATCGGAATTTCTGGTGGTTTTATGACTGCCGCGAGGATTAGCTTCGTTGTTCTATTAATTTCACCACCGGTCATTTTGTCCGTGGATTCTCCTCTTGCCAGTGCGATACCGGCCGATAGCGAGCATTCAGCCCGGCGGGAGCTGTCTATTGGTAGCAATATTCGGTGATATGATTTTTGTGTTTTTTCTGCTTCAGATTGGTTATACGATCTAATTAATAATATAGGAATATAAATCATATCAATTACTTTTAGGGTCACACTGCTCATATTCCAGCGGCTTAATCCGCTTGAACCATGGGTACTTATCACCATCAAATCTATTTTTTCAGAATGTCCAAAATTTATGATACTTTCTGCAATTTTTCCTTCGATAACGAAATACTCGACTCGGGGGTTTCCTTCTTTCAGATTTTCATCTTTGGGGAGTTTTTTACCTTGCCCTTCCTTCGGCGCTTCATCATCCAATTCCTGGCTCAATCGGTTGGTGATCCCCTGCATATATATATCAGCTTCCACCTTTCGAATTTGCCATTTCAAAGGGTCAACCACATCAGGGTAATCTTGATAGGAAGTCGGATTAAGTACGTGCAGAAGGATAATTTTCGATCCAAATATCCGTGCAAATTGCACAGCATGAGGAATCGCCCGTTCTGCAAGTAATGAACCATCTAAAGGTACTAAAATGCGATTGAACATGATTTTTCTCCCTTTCAAAGAGGAATCCGCTCAATTTGTGCAGTACCCAGATTATCAACTATGAAATATCAAAGGTGGGAATAACAATAATGTTATTGAGAAGGAACCAAGATATAAGTAAAAAACAATAATTTTTGTTTTTAACTATCTACAATATTCATTATACATATCCCTTCCTAAAAATGGCATGTATTGCGGCATGTTTGGGTAGAAAAAAAACGAAAATCATCTTTTACACGAGCGGCTTCTTATTAATGATCAAGAAAACGAACCATTTCAAACCATATCAAACCATTTCAAATCGATTATCTTTTTAATAGTCTCTTAATACATTGGCGTTCCTGTCAGTCCGTGTTATAACCAATACATAGAGTTGAAATACCCTGCCTTTCATTGGTATTGTGGCTGGTAAGGATATCCTCAATCTAAAAGTTTAGAGTTCACTTCCATAAACGATCCAGTTTATAGAGTTTCCCACACACACCCTAAATTTAAGAGTGTACTAATTAGCCTCTGTGAATCCCCTTGTTTTTTAACTTGGGCTTCCTTGAATTATTATTCCGCTGGTTAGTAACCACATTTATTACTACAAAAATAATTGGAGAATTAAAAAAATGAGCGATCAATTGAAAACCAAAGTAAGCAATTTCGATAAATTAAAAATGAAAAAAATTTCCAAAAGTGAAAGTAAACATATCCGCCGCATGAAAGAAGCTGCCCGAAACGAAGCAATTCCAATGCCGATCAAAAAGAAATAGGTTGGACAAAAATTAATCTGTGTTAGAGGAGAGTTCTATGATTAAAGAAATCGGTATGTGGGTTGACCATCGCAGGGCTGTTATTGTTACACTTGAGAACAACAAAGAAACAGTTCAAATAATCTTGTCAAACATGGAAAACAACACTCGTTTCTTAAGCAGCTCTCACTCAGACTCATCAAATGGTGTAAAAACCTCATCCGCTGAGGATATTCGTGATCGGCAAAATGAAATGCATATGGGCAAGTACTTTGCTGAAATCGCCTACAAAACAAAAGAGGCCGATTCAATCATGGTTTTTGGCCCCGGGGAAGCCAAGGTTCAACTCGCTTCATATTTAAATCATGAAAAACTTGGCGGCAAAATTACAGCAGTTGATACCACAGACAAAATGACGGACCGCCAAATATCTGCCAAAGTGCACGACTACTTTATGCACGCATAACTTTCTAAAAATAAGTGGATTACTAAACGGAGCGGTATTGTCCCTTTTCGGACTTTGCTGCTCTGTTTTCATACACCTGATACAATCCTTGTTTTCTTTGTAACTTCAGATGAAACTACTGCATCCAATAGCTATAAGTTGGTTCATAAGAGCAGTGTTCTTTGAACCAACAATTCGATAAAATTTTTTTCTAAATTATATGGAGTTTAAAATGGCTATTCGTGAATCATCAGCATTATGGAAAGGCAATTTGGTAGACGGTAAAGGCAGCATGCGCCTGGGTTCGGGTACTTTTGAAGGAGAATTCAGCCGTGCGTCCCGCTTTGAAGACGGTCCCGGCACCAACCCGGAAGAACTGATTGGCGCGGCACACGCAGGATGCTTCTCTATGTTTCTCTCTGCAATTCTTTCCAAGGCAGGGCACATTCCCGCTTCAATCGCCACCACAGCAAAAGTTCACCTTGGCGACGGACCGAAGATCACGCTGATCGAACTTTCCACGGTCGGAACCGTGCCAGGAATTGACGAAAAGACATTCGTTGAGTTTGCAGAACAAGCCAAAAAGGATTGCCCGGTATCACAAGCGCTATCCGCAGTTGAAATGAAGCTGAATGCAAAATTAGCCTAATGAGAATTAATATGAATGAATTAGCTCAAACTCATTGCAGTCTGATAGATTCAAACTCGAAACAATTATCAGAAGATGAAACCAACCAACTTGGTAATAAACTATCTGGTTGGTTGATATTCAAAAAAGAGGATGAACTTCGCCTTGAAAAGAGCTTTGTATTTAAGGATTTTCACCAAGCAATGGTTTTTACCAACCAAGTTGCTCAAGAAGCTGATAAAGAAGACCACCATCCCGCCATTCTGACCGAATGGGCAAAAGTTACAGTAACCTGGTGGACTCATAAGGTCAAAGGTCTTCATATGAATGACTTTATCATGGCTGCAAAAACAGATAATTTTTTTGATAATAGATTGAACAACAATAATAGAAGGTAAAGTATCAATAAAGCTTTAACTAATCGTTCAAACTGTAACAATATTGTTTTTTGATCCGAGTTTCTTTAGATTTTTTATATGTTGTATTAGGGACATTGAACGCTCCTTTAGAATAGGATTGTCTGTAGATGACAAACTTTTTTTAGGAGCGTTAAATATTCCAATGGTTTATCTAGAATAGGGTTATGGTAAAAATGACAAATTCACAAATTACGGTCGCGGAATATCTGCTCGGCCGACTCAAAGAAATTGGGATTGATCACTTGTTTGGTGTGCCAGGTGATTTTGTTCTGGGATTTTTCAACGAGATACTTAAGAGCGACATTAAATATATCGGAACTTGTAACGAACTTAATGCTGCTTACGCCGCGGATGGCTATGCTCGAATCCGGGGAATAGGTGCATTTTCTTCCACCTACGGCGTTGGAGAACTAAGTGCCATCAATGGTGTGGCCGGAGCCTTTGCCGAATGTGTTCCAGTGGTCGTAATTACTGGATCACCTGCAACTTCAAACTTCAAGACTCAACCGCTCTTGCATCACACCTTGGGTGATTATCAAGTGCCGTTGAAGATGTTTGAAAAGATAACTGTCGCTTCGACTGAACTGAGAACGGGTGAAACGGCTCCGGCGGAAATCGACCGGGTATTATTCGCATGTATTTCTGAGCAAAAACCTGTTTATATTAGCATCCCTGCGGATGTCGTGATGATGAAATGCAACAAACCAAAAGCGTTTCTCTGTCCAACTCCCTTACAAAGTGATTCAAAAGCGCTCGAAGAAGCGGTTAAAGAAGCCGTTGAAATGATCAACAAATCACAAAAACCAGTGGTCATCGGTGATGTCGAATTGATACGGTTCAAATTACAAAAAGAATTCTCCAAATTCATTGATAAAACCGGTTTTCCCTATGTCACCTTGATGTGGGGCAAAACCCTTCTTTCAGAACAGAATCCACTCTACATCGGTTTGTTCCAAGGTGATCGCAGCCGCGATTATGTGCGTAACCGGGTCAATTCTGCGGATTGTGTTCTACAGCTTGGAGCCATATTGACCGATTTGAACAGTGGCAGTTTCACTACCAACCTGGACGACGAAAAGACGATTAGCGCCAACATCCATACTGTGAAGATCAAGCACCATTATTATGAGAATGTCTACCTCGGTGACTTTATTCTTCGATTGACCAAAGAGCTGTCTCATCGAGACGAAGACACACTGGATATTCAATGCGGCGGTGACGGATGCGTGCATAGGGCAACAGACCCTTATGAGGCAAATGTGCTGGAACCGTTGACCACCAAGCGCTTCTTTGATCGAATGAGTCACTTCATTGAAAAAAACTCCATCGTGATTGCCGAGACAGGGGTCTCCCTCTTCAGCGCCGCGGAAATGTTGATGCCAGACGGCGTCACTTTCATCGGACAGACCTTTTACGGCTCAATTGGCTATACGGTTGGAGCAACGCTGGGCGCAAGTGTTGCGGCACAAGACCGACGCACCGTCCTCTTTATTGGGGATGGCTCATTTCAGGTCACGGGTCAGGACCTCTCAACCATGATCCGCAATCATCTTAAACCAATTATCTTCCTGCTAAATAATGAAGGATATACGATTGAGCGTGTGATCAACGATAATACCTACAACGATATTCAACCCTGGACCTATCATAAACTGGTAGATATCTTCGGAGGAGGTCTGGGGATTGATGTACACAATGAAGGCGAGCTTGAGGAGGCTTTAATAAAAGCGTTATCCACGGATAGTCTCGTGTTCATTGAAATTCATACAGGCAAGATGGATGCCCCTGAATCTCTAATTAGTGCGGGCAAGTCAATGGCAGAATCCAGCCATTTAGGTTGATAGAAGAAATCTTATTCGGAGGCTAATATGCCCTATTCAAATGAAAATGATCCAAAATTACCGGTCAATGTCAAAGCCATGAACAAAAAGGACCGAAGGCAGTGGGTGCATATTTTCAATTCTGTGATGGCGTCAGAAATTGAAAAGGGCCATAAAATGGAAGATTGTGAAACCCTTGCTTATACCGAAGCCAACGGGGTTTTGAAAAAAGAGCATGAAGCTAAGTTAATAAATTGATCAAATGAACTTTACTTCCAGATCAGCGGGATCAAGCCAGCAATTCCCCACAACAGCAAACCGGAAATCCCCAGGTAAGCCATCCGGTTTTTCCCTTTGGCGATATCTTCAGTCAACAACTGATAACTGGATTGCCGTTCTTTCGATGTGATGCGGCTGTTTTGCAAGCCTGCAACCCGGTCATCGGACCTCGCCCCCATGGCGTTAACCAATCCGACCACAAGCAGAACTCCACCGCCGTAAAAATAGCCATCGCTAAACTGGATGTTGGTTTGCCACTGGCTGATTAATCCGATGACTAAAACAGCATTGGCTGAAACGAGCGTGATAATAAGGATAATGCTGATATTACGCAGGACCTGATTTATCATTTTGTCAGGACAGTTCGCGAAGCACTCAATAAAGTGCAGATTTGCCCCTTCGGGCACTTGCCACCTGCTTCCCGGCCAAAAATAATCATAATTACCAAACAATACCACTAACTTAAATATCCAATTTAATTACTAATTTATCGAATACAAAACGAATTGACTTTCGTATTCGATATGGTTATATTTAGAAATAGATCCATTTTTCATTTGTCTTTTTATCATTGTGATAGTAGACCCGTTCTTTAGGTCGAAAGAACAATACAGCACATAGACCTCCAATCATCCCACATTACAAGACAATGCCAAAATAAACTCGATCACATTGGAAGGAGGTGATCGTCTTCAAGCGTCTTTTATAGGTAAAGCAATAAATTCATTTCTGATTTTAGAGTTGTGAGGAGGTAAAAATGAAAAAGAGATTTATCTGTTTTTTGGTCATCCTCTCTCTTCTCATCCTGCCTGGTATGACTGCGGCTTCAAATACTGGTGGAGTAGACGACCTGCGTGGGCAGTGGGTTTTTAACTGGACCTTCGAATCCGGCGAGACCCCGTTTCCTTTCCTTATTTATATAAACAAAATAATTCCAAGCCTTGACACTGCCAATGTTTTCTTGGCTGCCGGTTGTATGAAGACTCCTTATTTGGAAAATATTTTTCCTCTGTCACTTTCTGCAACTTTTGACCCTGAAACAAGCTCTTATGCACTTACGCTTTATTCCACTTTTATTCCCGCCGATGAATATGGCAGCTTTGGCCCTCCAATTCTGATCCGCTTTACAGGAGATATCATGGTCAACGGCTCAGGTGTTTCCGATGATCAGGGATATGGAGAATTCCAAAGCAACATGACCAATGGAACCTGGCAGGGAACCCATCACGACAGGCGCTATGTCGACTGCCAAGCCATGGATCTGAATGGCGAGCGGTTAAATATGGATATTACCGCCCACATGGATGTAAATGGTGGAGATCCTGTCATTACCCATTACCAACTTGAAGCCAATGCCATCATGATCGCAGCATCTGCATTGCAAGTGACAACTCCTGATGGGCAGGTATTTATCATTCCACAGCAGGCAAGTATGTGGGCGCCAGGAGTCGATTTCATTAATGAGTTTCGTTTTGGCCAGGACTTTGAAGGCTCGCCGATTTCAGGGCAGCCCTACCAGTTTGTTCTGCTTGATATATTAGGCAACCCCATCCCCGGCACAGAAACCGTGGATACCTGGACGCATTGTGTGGCTGCGGCCCCGGGAGGCTATCAATTCACACCAAACCCGGCAAATGGTGAAGATGTTTTCGTAGCCTGGACTGGCGTCCCTGATGTACCAGGTGAATTCGTCCCGGGAGAAATAGGTTTTTATCAACTCGGTTTTCATCCAGAAAATTGGGAAGGCAGTGCTTTTGGTGCTGATAGCATGGCCGTAACAAATCATGTCCTCCCATGGACTTCATTCGTGCCTGATGACCCAGGTACGCCAGATGGCAGAAATGTTGGTGTCGCTCTAGGTGAATTCCTGGATGGACCCTATCTGTTTGATGTGAGTGTCTCGTACGAAGCAAACCCGATCTACGGCGGGTTCGGACATGAATGCGGCGTAAATGACAGCATGCAGGCATGGCGTATGGAAAAAACAGGAGATTCACTGATTTTTGCTCCCAACCAATAAATAATTGCTTTCAAAATCACCCCTTCCATCAATCAAAAGGAAGGGGTGATTACCATTTAAGATGAACTTAAATTTACCTTCAATAAATCACTTCCAGAACAAGGGAATCAGAGCCGCGAT
>PNNU01000156.1 GCA_013824385.1 Anaerolinea sp. | reverse complement strand
GGGTTGGGACCGGAAAGCCGTTTCTTTCCTGCTGCTATATCGCTTGGCTTGGTCTTTGGAACGATTGCACTTTTCCTTGCGAAAAAATATCGCCTATTTCGTCTAAATCCAATTTTTTTATTTCTCATTACATTACCCACACTCTTTTTGATTCTGGTAGATAGCCATCGCTCGGTGTGGGTTGCCGCTATTGTTGCTTTGTTGGCTCTTATCTGGCTCAAAGAGATTAAACTGCCGCGTTTGCCGCTCTACATATTGCCGTTATTCTTCGTAGTGGTGATTGTCTGGATTGTTGCCACGCACGGCGGGTTAAACGTGTTTGAATATCTATTAACGCGGGGGTCTGAGATAATTGCCCCCGAAGCCCAGGCGGGCACTGCCGCGTGGCGTTTAGCTCAGTGGGGGCTTCAAATGCAAGTGTTCTCAGGATCCCCTGTGACGGGAATAGGTTTCGGAGGATACTGGGAAGTGAGTGGAGTTTCTCCTCATAATGTTTATGTTCAAACACTGGTGAAACTTGGAAGTATTGGGTTGATCCTGTATCTTGCTATCGCCCTTCGTATTTTCTTCTCTATGAGAAGTTGGATTATTAGACATCGAACGTTTCAAACTTCTGATATGGCAATCGTTGTGGTTGCCTTAGTTGTCTTGCTTACATCTCATGCATTCTATGGTTTCTATGCCTTTGAAGAGTATTCGTGGTTATTTATAGGGCTTGGCATAGCAGCGATACAAGACCAGGGTACATCATGAAGGATAGGGTTCTATCTATCGTCATTCCTATTCATAACCGAAAGCAGTTGACCCGCGACTGCCTGCTCTCGTTGCATCAACAAACGGTTAATAATTTTAATACTATCGTCATCGATGATGGTTCCACTGACGGGACGTCTGAGATGATTAGAAAGGAATTCTCAGAAGTAGTTCTCTTGCACGGCGATGGGAATTTATGGTGGACAGGTGCAACGAATCGAGGGGTTAAATACGCATTGGATCAACTACAAGAGAATGACTATATTCTTACGTTGAATAATGATACTGTAGTTGGCCCGGATTATCTCGAGACACTTCTTCGCTCTGCGATAAACCATCCTAAATGCCTCATAGGATCCATTTCGATAAACGCCGAAAATAAATCTATGATTGTGGATGCTGGGATCCGTATGAACTGGTTTACTGCCAAGGCTACATCGTTGGGTGAAGGTAGGCGGTACGAGGAACTGTGCAAGTTGTCTGATACATTGGTCGAAGTAGATGTATTACCTGGTCGGGGGACGTTGATTCCCGTGAGAGCTTTCCTCGAGATGGGATTGTATGACGCGGTTCACTTGCCGCATTATGGCTCAGACTACGAATTCTCTATCAGAGCTAAGCGAAATGGCTATCAGCTTCTTGTCGATTATCGGGCAGTTGTGATCAGCGAAGTTCGAGCTACTGGACTGAATAATCAGCTCCGTTCATTGAGTTGGACGGATTGGGTGAGAAGTTTTTTTTCAATACGTTCGCCCATTAACCTGCGCTACCGATGGAATTTTGCCAGACTCGCATGTCCCAAGATGCTCCTTCCAATTTTTATTCCATTGGATACGATCCGCGTTGTGTTTGGATCCTTCAGAAATCAGCTAAAGACGGACAGGGGACACAAGAGCAAATCAGACAGATTGAATGGGGAGACCGATCCAAACGAACAGATGACTCGCACAAAGCAGAATGCTCGGTGAGATGCCAAACAAGGTGAAGTTGGATGAACATTCACAGTGTATACGAGGTATTTCAGCGGTACTTTAGAAAAAGGCGAATGCTTTGGTTCCAGAGCTACTTCAATATAACAGATACAACGACGATTCTGGATGTTGGTGGCTCCCAATTCAATTGGCAGTTTCTCACAGTCAAGCCGCTAGTCACAGTTGTTAATCTCACAAAGCCCTCAGAGTGGGATGACCACCTTGAGCATTTTTGGTTCGAAATTGGCGATGGAACAAAACTTGAATTCTCGGACGAATCATTTGAGATAGTCTACTCAAACTCTGTAATCGAGCATCTATTCCACTGGGAGAATCAAAAAAAGTTTGCAAAAGAAGTTCTCAGAGTCGGAAAGTCAGTATTTGTACAGACGCCAGCAAAAGAATTTATCATGGAACCCCATATGGTAACCCCCATTATCCATTGGTTGCCGCTACGCGCACAGGCGAAGTTGATGAGACACTTTACGGTCTGGGGAATTATCACCAGGCCTTCACAGGAGTACATAGACCAATTTCTATTGGAGAGAAGGCTGCTTTCCTTAAAGGAGTTCAAGCAGCTCTTCTCTGGGTGTAATCTTATTAAAGAAGACTTTTTGCTGATGGCGAAATCATACATAGCGGTCAGGAAAAGCTGATAGGAAGCTCAAACAAACCAAGGACAGCGCTTATGCGTTTTTTCATCGCAGATTACTACTATCAAGATTTTCTCGATAATTTCTATACTCGCCATCCAAACTATGCCGGACTGGATTACGAACAAGCGTGGCGAGTGCTCATGGACGAGCAATCGAGTCTAGGGGATGCCTATTCTAGCGCTTTGAAGCAGTTAGGGCATGAAGCAGAAACTGTAGTAATTAACGAAGAGCTCCTACAAAAAAAGTGGGCGGTTGAAAATGGCATATATTCTTCGGACCAAAGGGGCTATCTAAGCAATGTCAGTAATACTCTCAAGCGGCTAGGCCGGCAAATTCTTAAATCGGCAGGACCTTGGGGTGACCGAGCGCGGCAATTCATCAGGCAGCCAGTCCGCCGATTCAGCGAGCCGTGGCTGCGCGAGATTCTGGCTGCCCAAATCAAGAAATACCACCCAGATGTTTTCCTCAATGGGGCAATCCGAGAGTTGGATGCTGGTTTTCTGAAAGAAATACAACCTTTTGCCAAATTGATCGTCTGTCAGCATGCGAGTCCACTGCCACCCAATGTGCCCTATGGTAGCTACGACCTGTTCTTGTCTTCTCTTCCGAATCAAGTTGATTATTTCCGAAGCCAAGGGGTGAACAGCGAACACTTTCGGCTAGGATTCAACGAGGCAGTCCTTGCTCGTCTAAAACGCATTCCAAACGCGCCTCAGGTTGTGCATTCGGGCAGTTATGGTCCCGTTCACAACGAACGCAACGAACTCCTGGAAAAAGTGGCAAGGCAGGTACACGTTGACTTCTGGGGAGTTGGTATCGAAAACCTCTCCAAAGATTCGCTGATACGCAGAACTTACCATGGCGAGGCTTGGGGCATGGACAGGAACAACATTTTCCACAATAGTCGGATTACGCTGACAAAACACATCACATCGGTCGCTGGCCGTTATGCTAATAACCAGACCTTGTACGAAGCAACTGGCGTTGGTGCGTTGCTTGTTACGGACATGAGAGATAATCTCAGTGATCTATTCGAGGTGGGCAAGGAGGTTGTCGCTTACCACGACGCCGATGAATGTATTGCACTGGTCAAGCACTGTCTAGATCACGAAGAAGAGCGAGCAGCGATTGCCCACGCGGGCCAGCAACGCACATTGCAAGAACATACATACGATCATCGAATGCAGGAATTGGTTGATATAGTATCGCGGTATCTTCCGTAACGCTGGATATTGACAATAGATGCCCGGCAAGCAGAATTGATAAAGCACAGCTTGGCGTGAGCTGTGCGGCCACCTCTATAATGTCTTGCAATGTCTTAGGAGAGATCAAACCATGAAAAAATGCCTCATTTGTGAATCATTGATCGCCCCATTCATGTCATTTGGGAAAATGCCGATTGCCAACGGATTCTTGGCCCCTAGTGAGTTTGCAAACGAATACTTCTTCGAATTGCAAGTTGCCTTTTGTTCGAACTGCGGTATGGTGCAACTGGTCGAGCAACCCAATCGTGAAATGATGTTCCACGAAAACTATGCCTTTTTTTCGTCCACCTCAAGCCGCATGGCTTCTCACTTCAAAGAGTTTGCCAACCGAGTCAGGCAGGACTATCTCAAATCCCCCGACCCGTTTGTGGTAGAGATCGGGAGTAACGATGGCATCCTGTTGCAACACTTTGCTCAAGCAGGCATACGCCATCTCGGCATTGAGCCTTCCACGAATGTAGCCCAGGTTGCGCGTGACAAAGGGGTTCGGACGATTAGTGAATTCTTTGATGAAGACCTCGCCCGACAGATTGTGGCCGAGCATGGACAGGCAGATGCCTTTCTTGGCGCCAACGTAATGAGTCATATACCGTACCTACACTCGGTGGTCGCAGGAATCAAAATCCTTCTCAAGCCCAATGGTATTGTTATGTTTGAGGACCCTTACCTTGGAGACATTATTGAAAAGACGTCGTATGACCAGATCTATGACGAACATGCCTTTTACTTTTCCGTGGCTTCCATCAGCCGTCTTTTTGAGCAACACGGGTTAGAAGTCGTGGACGTTCAACCGCAAAACGTCCATGGCGGCTCGATGCGCTATATCATTACACATCAGGGGTCACGGCCGGTATCGTCGCGTGTTCAAGAGCAACGCGCAAAAGAAGAGATTCTTGGCTTGCGGATGCCAGAAACTTTCGACAGACTGCGTCGGAACATTGAGGCCTCGCGCAATGAGTTAATGGCGGTCTTGCATGACCTCAAACGCGAGGGCAAACGAGTTGTCGGCTATGCAGCTACATCCAAGAGCACAACAGTCATCAACTATTGTGGCATTACTTCAGAATTAGTGGAGTACATTAGCGATACTACACCCATCAAACAAGGTAAGTACAGTCCCGGTGTGCATATCCCGGTTCGTCCCTACGAAGAATTCAAGTCCCATTATCCCGATTACGCTCTTCTGTTTGGTTGGAATCACGGTGAAGAAATCATGGCTAAAGAGCAGGCATTCAAGGCCGCGGGGGGAAAGTGGATTGTGTATGTCCCCAAGGTGCGGGTGTTGGAATGATCCTGTGTGCGAGCCCACTAGCGCAGTACCTGGCGCACAAAACTGAAATTGATGCGGCAATCGCGCGCGTGCTGGATGGGGGCTGGTACATCCTGGGTGAAGAGGTAAAGCGCTTTGAGACGGAATTCGCCGCGTACATTGGCGTAGGGCATGGTATTGGCGTGGGCAGTGGAACTGAAGCGTTGCACATTTCGCTTGCCGCATGCGGCATTGGGCCCGGCGACGAAGTGATTACAGTTTCGCATACCGCCGTGGCGACTGTAGCGGCAATTGAACTATGCGGCGCGACACCGGTCCTAGTGGATATCGAGCCGGCCTATTACACGCTTGACCCGACCAAGCTGGAAGTCGCTATCGGCCCTCGGACAAAAGCGGTTATCCCCGTTCATCTCTATGGACAGCCAGCCGACTTGGCGCCGATTCTGGAGATTGCGCGGCGGCGTAGTTTGCGGGTGATAGAGGATTGCGCTCAAGCGCATGGCGCAATATACCAAGGTCGACGCGTAGGGACTTGGGGCGACCTTGCTTGTTTTAGCTTTTACCCGACCAAGAATTTGGGCGCGCTGGGTGACGGTGGTATGATTGTGACTAATGACACGGCATTGGCCGAGCGTGCACGCTTGCTGCGTGAGTATGGCTGGGTGAATCGCTATGTTAGCCACCTCCCTGGGTTGAACTCACGGTTGGATGAGGTACAGGCTGCCGTGCTGCGCGCGAAACTGCACTACCTGGATGCTGATAATACGGCGCGTGCTCGATTGGCAGCCACATATGATAAAGGTTTGGCGCGCACTGGTCTGGTTACGCCCAATCGCCGGTCAGACGCGACTCACGCCTTTCATTTGTATGTAGTGCGTTCAGCCGAGCGCGATGAGCTACAGACTTTTCTTCAAGCTCGGCACGTAGGTACGCTTGTACATTATCCGGTGCCTGTGCATCTACAACCTGCGTATCAGGGGCGGCTGCGCGGCAGTAATGACTTGCCAGAAACGGAGCAAGCGGCGCGCCAAGTGCTCTCGCTACCAATGTATCCCGAATTAATTGAATCTGAATTGCAAACTGTAGTTGCGACGATTCAATCTTTTCAGAGGATGCATCATGATTGAAGGTGTCTTGATTAAAGATCTTGTCACACATACGGATGAGCGCGGCTTCTTTCGCGAGATTGTCCGTGCGACTGATGAGTTTTTCGTCGAGGGTTTCGGTCAGTGGAGTCACTCCCTGATGTTTGATGGTGTGATCAAAGCCTGGCACTTTCATCACATCCAAACCGACTGGTGGTATGTTTGCAGCGGAGTGTTACGCGTCGGGCTTTGCGATATGCGCCCGTCTTCGCAGACATACAAGACTACGATGGATTTCTTAATGGGAGACCTGCAACCTGCACGGATAGTCAAGATTCCACCGGGCGTGGCGCACGGCTGTAAGACTGTGCAAGGTCCAGTCCATCTCTTCTACGTGACTTCACATGTATACAATCCCGAAGATGAAATCCGCCTACCTTTCAACGATCCAGAGATCAACTTTGACTGGTTGAAGGGTCCCCCCATCAAGTAATACTACGCCTATCATTTTTGAAACTAATCTGCTCAACTCTAACTATGCGACTAGCAAATAAGCGTTCTTACAGCGAGTTTAGCGAGCTTGCAGGGTTTTATTCCGGCAAGCGTATCTTGATCACAGGTAGTGCGGGATACCTAGCAACGAACCTCGTAGAGTTGCTCAGGAAAATCAATTGCTTTGTCATTGGGCTAGATCGGACTGGTGGCTCATCCGCAAGTTTAGGCGGTTCTGCCAAGATTCAATACGTGGTGGGAGATGTGCGTGAACCACCCGTATGGGAGCAGGTGTTGGACGGCATAGACGTTGTCTTTCACTTTGCCGCGCAAACCAGCGCTTATGTCGCGAACCAAGACCCGTTATCCGATTTGGACAGCAATGTCAAGCCAATGCTTCACTTGCTAGAAACTTGCCGGCATCAAGGCATACATCCGACTGTTTTATTTTCTAGTACGGTTACTATCGCTGGTATTCCTACGCGTCTACCTGTAGATGAAACTCACCCTGACAACCCGCTAACGATCTATGACTTGCACAAACTCATTGCTGAACAGTACTTGAGATCCTATGCTCGCTTGGGGATTGTCAAGGGCGCTGCTTTGCGATTGGCAAACGTGTATGGCCCAGGTCCTGCGAGTAGCCGTTCTGACCGAGGTATCCTGAATCAAATGGTTCGCAAAGCAATAGCAGGAGAGAGTTTGACTGTGTATCGCCCAGGGGATCGTCTACGCGATTATGTGTATATTGAAGATGTCGTCTGGGCATTTGCGCAGGCGGGATGTAAAATCAGCCAGCTCAACTCACAGTACTTTGTGATTGGCAGTGGACAGGGCCATACCATCGCACAGGCGATAAGCCTGGTGGCTGATCGAGTTGCCCTAAGGACGGGCATTCGTACTCCAATAGTTTACGTTGATCCACCTTCTGAATACTCGCCGATAGAAGACCGAAACTTCGTTGCTGATTCACACTATTTCAGCCAGGAAACTGGCTGGCAGGCATGTTATTCCTTGACCGAAGGTATTGATCGTACA
>PNNU01000155.1 GCA_013824385.1 Anaerolinea sp. | reverse complement strand
GACCAACGACTTCAAAAGCTGGACCGGGTATGACCTTTCAACTTACCTGCAGCAAAACCAACGGACCCTCGTAAAAAGAGATGCGCGCATCTTTCTCTTCCCCAGGCTGCTGCTGGAGCAGTTCCGCAGTCTGCCGGTGCAGTCCGCGGGCATGCTGTTGGGCGAGTGGGAGGGTGACACCTTCATCCCCTCGCACGAGTGGGTGCTGCGCTTTGGCGCTCAGTGTGTGGATTGTCTCATTACATTGGATGATGAAGCATCTACCCGTTTTTACCAGGGCGATGACCTTGAAGGTTATTCAGTTCGAGTAAACTCAGCCACTGAAATTCGCGTGGTGATGGATAAGATTGATCGAGTTGTTGGTCGCGCCAGGCTGATGGCTGACCGGTTGAAGAATTTGTCTTCGAGACAGCTTCGGTAGGGGTGGGTCCGTGACCCACCCAAGGATTAGGTCGGGTTTCGCGAAGCGTCCACTTTCCGGATGAACCCACCCCTACAATAGAATCAACCCAATTCGTAAAGCACGACCCCCGCGGTGTGGATGGCGGCGGTTTCCATTCTTAAAATGCGTTTGCCCAGGCTGACTGGAATGTAACCATTCACTTTGGCAAGTTCCACTTCCTCGGTGGAGAGACCGCCTTCGGGACCGATGATCAGGCTCACCTGGTTTCCCTTGAATTCTCTCAACTTTTGTTTGATCGACAGGTTGGCTTCATCCTCCCAGAGAATCAGCTTGAGCGAGGTGTCTGCCTTTGATTTTGCCAGCGCATCAGCGTACTTAAGTGTGGGTGCCAGAACGGGAAGGCGTCCGCGGTGGCTTTGTTCCGCGGCCTCCTGGATGATCTTCTTCCAGCGCGGATATTTATCTTCCACATCACTGATTTTCTGAACAAGTGTGCGCGTAGTGATGACTGGAGTAAAGGTCGTCACACCGATTTCGGTGCATTTTTGCAGGATTAATTCAAATTTTTCTCGTTGGGTTAGCCCAATGAGCAGCGTGATTTGGGTGACAGGTTCACCCATTGATTGTTCTTTGGATAAAATAGTGGCTGTGCAGTGTGATTCACCTACCTCGTACAAGCGTGAAAGATATTCAAAACCCTGGTTATCCAACAATACAATCTCGCTGCCGGTTTTCAATCGCAGTACACGACAGATTTGTTGTGATATTTCATGAGGCAAATTGATTTCTGAGGTATTAATAAGGTCGGCGGGAACAAAGAATCGATGCATGGTTTTTCTCCACTTCGATTATACTAGGTGCATCTTTTTGAATATAAGGAAATTGTAGATTGAGCCAAGAAAATATCCAACCTCGTGTTTACCGCTATTTCGACCTGGTCATGGCAGCCTTCGTGACCGTGTTGATTGTCAGCAATATTGCCTCGTCCGCCAAAATCGTGGATTGGGGGGTTTCCCTTTTTGGGCTGCCCCTGGCGTTTGACGCCGGAACGATCTTGTTCCCCATCAGCTACATCTTCGGGGACGTGCTCACTGAAGTCTACGGTTTTCGCAAGTCGCGCCGCGTGATTTGGACGGGCTTTGCCTGCCTGGCGCTCATGGCTGTAGTCCTCTGGTTGGTTCGCATCATGCCGGGTGAAGCCACCTGGATGGAAACCACCGGCCAAACTGCATTCAATAACGTTTTAGGCGGCATCAGCACCGGTGGCATCGTGCTGGCCAGCCTGGTGGCCTATCTGGCGGGTGAATTTACCAATTCGGTGATTCTTGCCAAGATGAAAGTTGCCACCAAAGGCCGCAGGCTCTGGATGCGGACCATCGGCAGCACGCTCGTAGGTGAGGGCGTGGATTCAGTCATTTTCATCGGTGTGGCTTGTTTGGTGGGGGTTTTCCCATGGAGTTTGTTCTTTACTTTGATCGTCGCCAATTACATTTTCAAGTGCCTGATTGAAGCACTGATGACGCCTGTTACCTATTGGGTGGTGGCCAAATTGAAACGTTCCGAGAATGAAGATTACTACGATACCAAAACGCGATTTTCACTCATTGGAAAATGAAGTCGTTACCAGAGCGTAATCTGCGCTGGCGATGACCACGGCGAATTCGCCTTTGAGATCGGTTTTTTCCATTTCAACAATTAACTCACTCAGGGACCCTCGAAAGAGGGTCTCAAATTTTTTAGTCAGGTCATTGGCTATCACAGCCGATCGGTCACCGTAGACTTCCAGTGCGTCACGCAGAAAGGCAACCAGGCGGTGAGGGCTCTCATAAAAAATAAGCGTATGAGGCGATTTTTGATCGATTTCCATCCAGCGCTTGCGGGGTCCGCTTTTACGCGGAGGAAATCCGCGGAAGGTGAAACTGTGTACCGGCAAACCGGAAAGAATAACTGCCATAATCAGAGCGGTGGGGCCGGGGATGGCGCTTACTTCAATGCCTGAGGCAATCGCACTGCGCACCAGGATGAAACCGGGGTCTGAAATGGAGGGTGTACCGGCATCTGTTACCAGGGCAACATTTTTACCGGATGAAAGGATTTCCATGATTTTGGGTAGAACGCGTTGTTCGTTGTCTTCGCGAAAGGAAATTTGTGGCTTTTTGATACTGAAATGCGTGAGCAGAAAGCCTGTTTTACGAGTGTCTTCGCTAACCACAACCTCCGCGGATTCAAGGGACGCGAGGGCTCGCTGAGAAATATCTCCTAAATTACCAATCGGTGTGGCGACTAAAACAAGCATAAGTTGAATCCTTTCGGAGAAAAGTATAACACGGCGTAAAAAGATGAGAGGATTTAGATTTTTTTACTTGAATTCCAAAATTATACTGTTATAATACTAATAGATTACTGCTAAAGTTACTATTATGGTTATTTTTGTAGTAAAGTGCACAAAATCGAACGGGCATAGTAATATGTGAGTAAAGCAGGTGCCTGCGCAATTCTTAGGAGTGCCATGATAGCCAATACCTTGAAAACCGCCGAGAATAATGCTGTGCCTTATGGTAGTGGGGTCGATCTCGACGAATTGGAACCAGTCAACCGACGCAGAATTCTTGTTGTGGATGATGAACCGGATACGATCACTCTACTAAAGCATATTTTCATCAATGACGGCTTCAACGTCGCAGGGGCATTAAGCGGCAGAGAAGCAATAAAAAAGATCAACGATATCAATCCCTCCATCGTTATTCTTGATTTGCTCATGCCTGAAATGGACGGCAGACAAACCCTGGATGCGATTCGCAAGATCAATGATATCCCCGTGATTGTTCTATCCGCAGTCAACCAAAAAGAAGAGATTGTCAATTTACTCCAGCATGGAGTGGATGATTACATTACCAAACCTTTTAACAGTGCCGAAGTAACCGCACGAGTACATGCGGTGCTGCGTCGTGCTGAAAAGCCCATGGTGTTAAATGTGCTTTCATTCCCGGGCGTGGATTTGATCATTGATCTCGAAACCTATGAAGTGACTTACAGAGGCAGCACCATTCAATTAACGGGCAAGATGTTTGAAGTGCTGGCATTACTGGCAAAATCAGCTCCCAAAGTAGTTAATTATCAAGAATTGACTGAAAAAGTCTGGGGAGAGAATTCTGCCTCTGTGCGTAACCGATTGAAATACCTTGTTTATTTATTAAGACAGGAATTTTTGAAGATAGATGATAAAGTAGAGCTCATCGAAAATATTGATCGATTGGGTTATAAGCTTATAACAGGCGATTAAATTGAAGGCTTGAATACGACCGAATAGTTGCTACAATGAGGATGATATATTATCATTCTCATTTCTTAACTAAATGAATTGTTTCACTCGATGGACAGGGTCGGGAAATTTGTACTAAATCCCTTTTATGGGTAGAATTAAACGGAAACCCCTAAAAGGGAGAAATATGGGCTGTTTATGACTACATTAACTTTACAGATGAAAGAAGGTGTTGACCTGGATCATAAAACCCCAGGAGAGCACCCAAGAATACTGTTAATTGACGATGAGCCGGATAATATAATCCTGCTTAAGCTAATGTTCCAGTCAAAAGGGTTCGATGTTAGCGGGGCTTGCAGTGGTAAAGAAGCACTCAAAAAGATCCATGAAGTCAAACCGAATCTCATCATTCTCGATATCATGATGCCTGAAATGGATGGCTGGCAGACTTATCAAGAGTTGAGAAAGCTATCAGAATTACCCGTTATTGTCGTTTCCGCTGCTCGGCAAACTGAAAATGTTGTCAAGGCGCTGCAAATGGGTATGGATGATTACATTACCAAACCCTTTGACCAGGCTGAAGTCGTGGCCAGGGTAAATTGCGTACTGAGAAGAAGCGGAAAGAAACAAAAAGTAAATCGGCTTGGTTTTTCAATGATCGAATTGATCCTTGATCTTGATTCGCAAGAGATCGTTTATAAAGGTGAACGTATTCAGTTAACCGGAAGAATGTTTGAAGTTCTACTCGTTTTAGCCAAGAATGCTCCGCGGGTGTTACCTTATGATGAAATAACCAAAGAAATTTGGGGAGAAACGAGTATCTCGGCGCATAACCGTTTGAAATACCTGGTCTATCTTCTGCGACAAGAGTTTCTCAGGATCGATGCAACTAACCCGGTGATCAAAAATATCGATCGTGTGGGTTATAAATTGACGACAGAAAATTGATATCCGTATTTTCTATTTCAAAACTCCTGGCAGGTTATAATTTGACCAGGAGTTTTATTATGGCACAAGTCCCTACTCGAGATCGTTTTGACAATGAACACAGCACTCCCCGACCCCAGCGCAGACCCGAGTGGATCAAGGTTCAGGCGCCAAATGGAGAAACGTATACCAAACTGCAGGAATTAATGCGCAGCAAGGAACTTCACACGGTATGCGAAGAGGCGGGGTGTCCAAATATGGGGGAATGTTGGGGCAGCGGCACTGCGACCTTCTTGATCTTGGGTGATGTCTGCACACGAGCCTGCAGGTTTTGCGATGTCAAGCATGGCAGGCCAGGTGACCTTGATTGGGACGAACCTGAACGCGTCGCACAGGCAGTGAAATCTATGAAACTCAAACATGCAGTGATCACCTCCGTCAATCGTGATGAACGTGAAGACGGCGGCGCACCGATCTTTGCCGCAATTATTCGCAGAATTCGCGAATTGGCTCCCGGTTGTTCAGTGGAGGTATTGATCCCCGACTTTAAAGCCAGTATATCCGCGTTGAAGACGGTTATGGATGAAAGACCAGAGATTCTCAACCACAATGTTGAAACAGTACCTTCATTGTTCAAAAAAGTTCAACCGCAGGATCATTATGAATGGTCTGAAGCGGTGCTGAAAAACGCCAAAGCAATGGATCCTGAAGTGTTGACCAAATCGGGCATCATGCTTGGTTTGGGAGAGACAATCGAAGAGGTAAAAGAGGTTATGCAAGACCTGCGTGATTGGGACGTGGACATCCTGACCATCGGGCAATACCTTCAGCCCAGCCGTAAACACTTGCCGATTGAGCGTTATTACACCCTGGAAGAATTTGCAGAGCTAAAACAGTTTGGGTTGAGCATTGGATTCAAATGGGTCGAAAGCGCGCCATTGGTACGCTCCTCTTATCATGCTGTCGAACAGGTGATCGCATTAAGTAAGGTGCATCAATCATTATACGGTGGCGCATAGGTTCAATTAAGGCGGACCCCGGAGATTTGGATTTTAAGGCTATATAAAGTTTTATGCTTTGCACAAAAAAACTGGAGTTTTCACAAACTCCAGTTTTTTGATCAAAGGTTTAATACCGCTTTTACGGCCATCTCAAACATCAAGCGGCGGTCATCGCCACGTTTATGCCATTCCCGTCCGTCCCAGCCTTCGGGGATGACCAGATCGCCGCCGTAGACCACCTGTCCAAGCGTGACCTCGCGGAATTGGGCCACAGCAAAAAAAGCAGCCGCTTCCATCTCAACCACATCGCAGCCATCAGCTATCCGTATTTTTCGTTTCTCTTTGGTTTCACGATATATGGCATCTGTCGTCCAGGACTTGCCGGTGCGATATTCCAAACCGGATTCCTTGAAGGCTTTTTCAAGAGCAGCCACACCTTTGGGATTCGCTTTTACTTCCCTGGCAGGGGGCAGGTAGTGGTAAGACGTGCCTTCGTCGCGGATTGCACTGGTGAGGATGACGGGATGCCCGGCGGCAATTTCTTGATTAAGAACGCCGCAGCCGCCGCAAACAATATACTTCGTTACTCCTACGGCGATCAATTCTTCGAGGAAAGCGGCTGCCAGGGGGGCGCCTACACCGGGATGAATAAGTGAAACGGGTTTTCCATCACTCAAATAAGAATAAACAGGATGATCACCTATTTCTGAATGCAAGTCACCCAATTTGGTCAGCTTATCCTCAGCCAGCAAGGCATCGAACACGTCTTTGAAAAAACATAAAACGCCCCTGGCCGGGATCGGTCCGTTTTTCGCAAAACGGTACGGATCAGGCATCAGGATGGCCGAACGGTCATCATCAAATTCTAGGATGGGTGCTTTATGTGTCATGGGTTCCTAATCGTTGGCCAACACAACAATTTTATCATTGGCAGCAAAAATGATTTTCTCTGATTTATCCGGGTTGAGGTGAATGCCATAAGCTTGTGATGAATTTCTGGCATCGGCGATCAGGCGAAAACCAATAGCGGTTTCATTCTTTTGACGGGCAGACTCAAGAACCGTATAGAAATTAACAGGTTTGCCAGTTTCAATATACTCAGACATCGGTTTAAGGTAGATCTCGGAACCGTCGGTGTCGAAAATGTCCTGGAAGACAGAATTCAAGGCTTTGTTCTCAGAAACCTGGGCCATCATCAAGCTGATCAGTTTGTCGCTGACGATAAAATCATCTGCCTGTGAAACTTCAGCCAGGTTGCGGTTGCGGATATCGAGCATTTCGCTGACGATTGAGAAGTCTTGATTTGTCTTTTCAGCGATGTCGCGCAGGTGTAGCAGAGTGATCATAGTACGGGCATCTGCTTTCTGAACTTCAAGTTCATCAGAATAGCAAAGAAGAATTATGTGGCCGAATGATCCCAGGTTGAGCGATTCCAAATTCTTTCTGTCAGTGATATCCCCTTCAAGGAAGGTGATTTTCTGATTTTTCAATTCAGATTTCAGTTCATTAAGCTTATTCTGAACACCTTCAGCAGTTGCCACGATGGTAATCGTAGAACTTTCGGGTACGTAATTATCCAATTCGCGAATAATTGAAGGTGCTTTCCAGTTCCAGCCCATAAGCAATGTCTTTTCAGGTTTGGTGTTGTCGCTTTTTATTGACTTGATTAATTCAGTTTGAATTGCTGTTTTGCCATCGATAAAGATTTTATCGTCATCTTCTGCAACTACGATCAATTGATCTGCAGCAGTAAAGATGGAATCCATGGGAGGATTTAATTGAGCGGGATTGCCCGGAGTCAGGATGCCAAGGACACAATTGTGGTTGTAAAGAGAAAGGATTTCTCCATATGATTTGCCTGCCAACTCCGGGAAAGATTTAATGTAGATCTCATCTCCGCCAAAGTCCATCAATTCAGTGTAGACCACAGATAAACCAGATTGGCGGCAGGTCTGTGCGATAATGCG
>PNNU01000154.1 GCA_013824385.1 Anaerolinea sp. | reverse complement strand
ATTGCTTTAATTTGGACAGCGGGTACAGACAATCTATGTAATTATTTTAATTTACCCTGGTTAAGGTTTACCGGTCGCACTTTGGAGCAGGAATTGGGTAACGGTTGGACTGAAGGAGTTCATCCAGATGATGTTGACCGTTGTTTGCAGATATACGGGAATGCTTTTGACAAGCGCGAGAAATTTGACATGGAATTTCGCGTGCTCCACGCGAGTGGAGAATACCGCTGGATTCAAGACATGGGTACACCAAGTTACAACAGCAGCGGCGAATTTGTCGGTTATATTGGCCACTGTTTTGATATTACTGAACGCAAGAAACTGGAAGAACAAATCCGCTATCAGAGCAACCGCGATACCATGACTGGTTTGTTTAATCGAAATTTCTTTGAAGTGGAATTGACACGTTTTAAACAGGGCAGGGAGTATCCCATCAGCATCATCATGGCAGATATCGATGGGTTGAAATTTACCAATGATACCGAAGGCCACGCGGCCGGGGATGAGCTGCTTCGACAAGGTGCTAACTTATTAAGCGCCGTGATGCGCACCGACGATATCGTGGCCCGCATTGGTGGTGATGAGTTTGCAGCCCTGCTTCCTCAAACGGATTACGATACTGTGATGACCATTATAGAACGCATCAGAAAGAAAATTGAAGAATATAATTCTTCACGACCAAACTCGATTTTCAATATTTCGTTGGGATGCGCTACCGCGGAATCAAACGACTTGATTCAGACACTCAAGCTTGCAGACCAACACATGTATGCCGACAAGGAAATTCATAAAGCCAACCAATTAGCGATTAAAAATCAGCAAAAAGAAATGGGAATAGTTGATCCTTAATATTGGGTCACCAGATCATATAGCAAAGTGACAAATACTTTGAGATGATCGTCAATCCGCCCGGGGAAAGTTTTGTCGATGTACTCGATCGTGTCAAATTCAGTGTGCCTGATTTCTCCATCAATGCCGTATTGTGGGTCAACCTGAACCATGCCGTCTGGAGAGAGATCCCAATTGGTAGCCTCAAAATAAGCGTATGGAATATTGGATTTTTCAAAGGCATCGTAATCTGAACACTCGCACGGCGTTCCGTCCTCGTTGAACATGTCTTCATCCGTTTTGCCTTCAATTTTCAACCCCTGTTGTTTTGCATCTTCCAACAGCCAATCACGCATACTGCCTGGACCCTCATTGCCGTAAACATAGGTTTTATCTCCGGCTATTAAGCAGTCTAAATTGACCATCCCGATAATGTTTTTTCTTTCAAAACCGTTCAATTGATCAACATAATTTTCGGAGCCCCATAACCCTTCTTCTTCAGCGCCAAATGCCGCGAAAACAATGGTGTACGGAGTTTCCATATCGAAAACCCGTTCAGCCGCTTCAAGCAGTACAGCGACGCCCGAGGCGTTGTCATCTGCGCCCTGGCTGCCGTCGTCCTCCACGGAATCATAGTGGGCGCCCAATATTATTTGTTGGTTAGAAAAGCCTTTTTTGACCGCGATAATATTGGTAGAAGTGAAGCTGGCCTCGTAGTCGTAATCGAACGCGCTAAAATATTGAATTTCTGTGGTGTATCCAATCTCTTCAAACACGCCCTGGATGTATTCCGCTGCGAGGGTCTCATTGCCTGAACCGGCAAGGCGGTCGCCGATATCACCTGCCAGTACCTCCAAATGATCTCGAGCACTCCGTCCAAACACCTTCGTTTCAGAGGTTGGGCTCACAGCCGGTTCAGTGTTGGTACTTTCAATTTCGTTTGTTTCAGTTTCCAGTTCATTTGAAAGCGTTTCTGTTTCATGTGGTTCGGGCTCGTTTCTGATTGTGGAGGCAAAATTGGCGCAAGCGGATACCAACACTGCACAACAAACCAGGGTAACAAGTTTTGAAAACCGCATTATGTTTCTCCACTTCCATTGGAGGCTTAGCCATAAAAGAGCATATTAATTATAGGTTTTTTTCATCAAAAAGAGCAATAGCCACTCAAAAACCTGTTACCATTAACCCACAAGGTATACTTTATGACTCAAAAACGCTTACTCATCTATGGGGATGTCGAAATGGACATCCTGCTTAAAACCGAATCGATCGACCCGAATGCCCATGATGTTAAAGTGGATGATATAAGCTTTTCACCGGGGGGATCCGCAGCCAACTGTGCAGCCATCGCAGGCAGCATGGGGCAAGCAGTTACCTTTTTGGGCAGCCTCGGCAGCGACATTTGGACGAAACAGCTGCTGCAGGATTTTCGTAAATTCAATGTCAACACCCGTTATCTGAAACGAACAGATGGCAACACCGGCACCTGTGTATCCGTGGTGGATGCCGCCGGTGAGCGCAAGTTCCACTCCTATCGCGGTGTGAACGAATCAGATCCTCCCGGGATGCCCTCAGAAATCGTCTGGAAGAATCACCACTGCCTGCATCTCTCTGGTTACTGCTTTCAGCAGCCCAATTCAAAACAGACCGCCTGGGGTTTGCTGCGTGAAGCAAAACGGAACGAGTTGGCTGTTTCATTGGACCCCTCCTACTTGTTTGCCAGGCAAACCGGCAGTGAAATGGATGAACTGCTACCGCAGTTGGATTTTGTATTTCCGAATCAGAGTGAGGCTTTGCTTCTTAGCGGCGAACAGGATCCCATCAAGGCTGCAAGAGTGTTGAGAAGCCGGGGTGTGAAAACTGTTTTAGTGACACTGGGCAGCGAGGGCTGCCTGCTTTCTTCAAATGAGACAGAACAATTTGTTAAAATGGACCCCGTAGAAAAGGTGGTCGATACCACCGGTGCCGGAGATGCCTTTTGTGGCGGCTTTCTCACTGGCTGGTTGAAAGGGTTGACGTTTGTTCAGGCGTGCAAGTTGGGCTGTGCAGCCGCGGCTCACATCGTTACCCGCATTGGAGCACACTCATTTGCCCCCACAATCGCGGAACTATTGAGTATAATGCGGCGGAATCATGAGGAAGAGCTTGCCAATCAAGTTGAATATTTGTGGTTAAAAATTAAATCATAACCACGAAAAACATAAAAATACAAAGAAATCATTATTTGTAATGATAAAAACGGAGAAAAAATGAATAAAAACGAAATCGAAATCAGAAAAGATGTTGCAGATGGACTGCGCACTGGCGCACCCATCGTTGCGCTTGAATCCACCATTATCGCCCACGGCATGCCTTACCCGCAGAACATGGAAACCGCCCTGGCTGTGGAAGAGATTATTCGCCAGGCAGGCGCCATACCTGCTACTATTGCCATCCGTGAAGGCAAGATGAAAGTAGGGCTGACTCGCGACGAGATTGAGTGGATCGCCACGGATGAGAAAGTGCTTAAAGCCAGCGATCGCGATATCCCCTTTATTTTGGCGCGCAAACTTTCTGCAGCCACCACGGTAAGCGCCAGTTTAGCCATCGCTTCAGCTGTGGGGATTAATGTGTTTGTCACCGGCGGAATTGGCGGAGTGGGTCCTGATGGTTACAAGACCCTTGATATTTCATCCGATCTAATTGCTTTGGCAGATTATCCGTGCATCACGGTTTGTGCTGGCGCCAAGGCTTTCATGGATATCCCGGCTACGTTGGAATACCTTGAGACCAACCGCGTTGGGGTTGTGGGGTATCAAACCCCGAATTTCCCACTCTTTTATACCCGTGGCAGCCAATACAAACTGGATTGGTCGGCTGAGACCCCTGAAGAAGTCGCGGATATTTTCAAAGCCAAGCTTCAGCATAGCCACAAAGGTGGTCTGTTGGTGGGCGTGGCTCTTGCGGACGAGGACGCACTTTCTTACGAAGAAACCCGCAGGGCCATTGATGTGGCGCTAGCAGATATCGCCGCAAAAGGTATTGTTGGTAAAGAAGTTACTCCATTCATTCTGGCAGCCATTAAAAAGGAAACAGGTGGCAAAAGCCTGACCGCCAATATTGCTTTAATTAAAAACAACGCCAAGGTCGGCGGCAAAATCGCAGTAGCACTGGCACAGAAGCTTACAGTTTCACGTTCCATATAATCGCTGCAATTTCCATTGCTAACACGGTTATAATTGGAAATCACTTAAAAAAGCTGGAGGAACCATGCATCATATCCTTTTAAATCTAAAATATCTTGATCCAGGTTCAGGTAGTTTATTGGTTCAATTGATCGCCGCAGGTTTGCTCGGCGGCTTTGGAATTCTGGTCAAGGTGTTTTGGGGCCGCTTAAAAGCATTCTTCAAAGGCGAAAAATATGTGCCCCCTGTCGCTGAAGCGGACGAAGACGATCAAGACGAGGCATAATGACTGACGCCAGGGTTTCCTCTTCCTTCCGCGATCCGGGTGGATTTCTTTTCACTCGCAGCGGGGTGCTCTACCGCCAGGTGAACCAATCCTGCGCCAAAGCTTACGATAAATTCATCTCATCAGGGTTGTACGAAGAACTGACCCGGCGTGGATGGCTGGTGGCGCACAAGGAAGTGGATGTTAAAGCTGATGACGAGGCTCTTGCTTATCGCATCTTGCAGCCTGACCTCGTACCATTTATTTCTTATCCTTACGAATGGAGTTTTTCGCAGCTTAAAGATACCGCCCTGTTAACCCTCGAGATCAACAAACTGGCCTTAAGCAAGGGCATGATCCTCAAAGATGCCAGCGCCTTTAACATCCAATTCGTGGATGGCAAGCCCATTCTGATTGATACATTATCATTTGACGTCTATCGCAAAGGTTCCGCCTGGGATGGTTACCGCCAGTTCTGCCAGCATTTTCTGGCTCCCCTGGCTCTTGCATCCCTGGTGGATGTGCGTTTCATGCAATTGAGCAAGAACTATATTGACGGGATTCCACTTGATCTGGCCAGTCGATTATTACCCGGCAAGACCCGATTTGGCCTGTCAGGTTTGAATGTGCACATTCATTTGCACGCACGAGTCCAGCGCGAATATGCTGACAAACAAGCCACTCAAAACAATGCAGGCTTGCTCTCGAAAGAAGCATTGCTCAATATGCTCAAAGGCTTGAGCCAGACCGTTGAAAAATTGACCTGGCAACCCAAGGGCACCGAATGGGGTGATTATTACAGCGCCACTAATTATTCGGATGATTCTCTGCGTTTGAAGGGTGAAGTGGTTGGCGGTTTCATCGACAAAGCCAAACCCTCAAAAGTCTGGGATCTGGGCGCCAACAACGGATTGTTCAGCCGCGAGGCTGCCAAACGCGGCATTTTTACCGTCGCCAGCGACATTGACCCTGCCGCCGTGGAAAAAAATTATCTCACCATCAAAGCGCACAACGAAAAGAATTTGATGCCCTTGGTTATGGATCTTACCAATCCCAGCCCGGCCATCGGTTGGGCTAACAAGGAACGCGACGCCTTTAACGCCCGCGGTCCTGTGGATATGCTGCTTGCGCTGGCCTTGATCCACCACCTGGCTATCTCTAATAACTTACCCCTTGATTCCATTGCGGACTATTTTACATCCATCGCCAACTGGGCAGTGGTTGAGTTTGTACCCAAGAGCGATTCGCAGGTGAAACGCCTGCTCGCCACTCGCAAGGATATTTTTGACCATTACACCGAAGAAGGTTTTGATGCCGCCTTTACCCGCGTCTTCAAGATAGTCGAAAAACAGCCGCTTGCCGGCAGCGAACGAACCCTCTATCTATTAAAGAAGAAATAAACACTGTAAATAATATTTGCATAACCCCCGCGGTTTCTGCCCTTAAAACCGCGGGGGTTTGCTTTTAAAACAGATCTCAATTTCTGGTTTTGGAATTTGGGAACTTGCCCTAAATATTATTCACTTCATAGATCTTGGAATTTGGTCTATTTCGCCGTACACGGATAATCCACAATACTGAAATCATATGGCGCTTGGTAAGTCGCTGAGCGCGCCACATCCTCCAACAGGGGATAGTCTGCGCCGAAATATTGGTTGAATACGATTCTGAACGAATTGACCGGCGTAATGCTGGGGTAGAGGGCTTCTTCTCCGCCGTTGGGTAAATAATAGGCCATCAGGTTGGCGTTGCGTATTTCCGCGGCCAGACCGTGATCACTTTGCAACAGAATGATTGGCGGCACCTCAGAATCTTTGATCAAATTGCTGATCACTTCCAAAACGCGTTGTTCAATATAAGTGATTTCATTGACATAACCGGGTGCGTTGGAGGCTGTGTATTCAAAAGAGCCGTCCGGCGCAAAAACATAAGGGAAGTGCGGCGCCACAAAATGAGCATAGACGAACTTGGGGGTTTCGGCTTGCGGCAGCTGCTCCAACTGGGCGAAATTGTAATTGATCAGGTCGTAATGCGCTCTTTCCGTCGAAAGCAAGGCTTTATCCAGGGTATTTGCTTTTGAATTTGAGAATTCATCCACCACCCGCAGGGCAGTGGAGCGTAAATAATATTTTTCGAAATTGCCAAGAATTTTGAAATTGAGCAGCTTTTGCCAGGGGGAGGAGTATTGAGAAATATATTGGTCTGAATCAGTCGTATCCAGCCACCAGATATCGTTATCAAAAGTCACATAGCGATAGCCCAGTTCGGAAAAGAGCGCGCGCACCTTGTTATGCTTGATGGTTTCACCCAGGTCATAGAAACTGCGGTTTTCTTTAATGATGTTCCCGGCGAAATTGTCCAGGTAATCCATATTAAACGCTGTCGCCATGGATGAAGGTGTATAGCTGTAATTACTCTTGCTGCATTCCGCAATATAGAATCCCATCTCACGTAATTTCTGCAGGAAGGCGCTGTTATCGTAGCCATAAACTTCTTTGAGTTTGTCGCTGCGGGTATAGGCGTCCAGTACGATATAGTAGACATCTGGTGAACCTGCCGGTGCGGCAGCTTGCGGCTGCCATAAGGAATCCACGGCCGGATTGGCTGCCGGCTTAAGACTGGATTTGGTGTGGCTCACTTCAAAATACACGATCTGGAAAAGCGGAATGGCGATTAACACCACAGAGAAGAAATTCAAAAAAGTTGAAAGTGTGCGCGGTTTCTTTTTGAGACTAAAAATCCCCCAGGCGCCCAGACCGAACAAGGCCAGCCAGATGATGATCATGAAGCGGTGATGCCCGAAATAAGATTTATTCTCAAGCAGGTTGTACACGTGTCCGTAGGTTAAAAAGAGCAGAAGCGCCAGACTGGCCAGCAATCCGCCTTTGTAGCGTTCGCGGGTGATCAACAGGGCAAGTGCAAAGACCAAAGCACTGATCAGCAAGGTCACCACGATCGCCCTGACCGCATAGATCGGGTCCAACTGGATGATGTTATAAGCCAATAATGCCAATACCGGGTAAAGCCCGATCAAGATGGGGTGGAACACCAGCGCTTTTTTCTTTTTTCCAGGTTTTGTCTGTGTCGTCATAGGAGTAACTTCCTAATTTGAATATTTTAATAGACCCCAATTTTACCACCCGCGGTGCATTGAATTTTGCAGATGTGAATTATAAAAATGAGTTCAAAAGAGAGTTTTTCTCGAAGTTCTAATTTAAGAAATGGCAAGGCTATATTTTACTTTACTTCAATCCCCTCTCCATCCGAAGGATGGGGAGGGGCAGGGGTGGGGCAGGAGAATAAAAATTTGCGTTATAATTATGGAACAAATATTCCAATT
>PNNU01000153.1 GCA_013824385.1 Anaerolinea sp. | reverse complement strand
CGCACTATATATAGTAATGCTATACAAAGAAACACTATACAAAGAAAGACGATATAGAAAGGTTGGGCAATGAATTTAAACAAACTACTGCCGCTCACTGAAACTACTTATTACATCCTGTTGGCTTTGTGCGAACCGTTGCACGGGTATGGCATTATCCTGCGGGTGAGAACGCTTAGTTCTGAATCCGTGGATATTGCGCCAGGGACACTTTATGGTGCGCTCGAAAACCTGAGTAAACAAAGTTTGATCGCGTTGGTTGCAGAAGATGCCGAAAAACGCCGCAAGATTTACGCTTTGACGGACCTGGGCAGGCAGGTGTTAGGAATGGAGTATTCAAGAATGAAACGGTTGATTGAAATCAGTCAGCCAATATTAGGAGGAAATATCCAATGACTTCACAAATTTCATTAATTAAGTTTTTCTTTCGTTTTGAAAAAGAAGAAGCCTGGCTGGAAGGCATGTCCGCTTCGGGTTGGCATCTGATAAGTGCCAGTTATGGGTTTTATAGATTTCAAGGTGGGCAGCCAGAAAACCGGGTCTACCGAATTGATTGTCGTAATATTACCAAACAAACCGATCTCGTAGATTATGTTTCACTCTTTTCCGACAGTGGTTGGACCAGTATTTCACCCAGGAAAAATGTTGGAAATTATTATTTTTATTCTCTGGCAGATCAACCTGGAAAAGATATTTTTTCTGACAAAGCATCAAAGGCAGGACGGTACCTAAGATTCGCACAATTAACAGGTGTTTCTCTCATTCCAATGATCCCAATCTACAGCGCTTTGTTTGCAACCGGGGCATTAAAAATGGGCAATTGGGGATATCTGACACCGGGATTGTGGCAGATGAAGGGATTGGAATTTACCAGGCATTTTTTGTTTGAAACGCCTTTTGTGGTGATGAGAGCAGTTGGATGGATGTTGCCGCTAATAGTTGTTTTGGCTTGTTTGATTTTTATCTATCGTTATTACCGCATCTATAAAAAAGAACTTGAAAAATAATTAAATTCGCGCTGCCTGGTTTTATACCGGTGTAAAAGGTTCACCGGCAGGTCATCTCGTATAGGGTTACACAGAATGACCCCAGGCTGCGCGGCTCGGATTGCTATGATTCGATAAACGCCAACAGATCTGAATTCAGTTTTTCCTTGTGAGTATCTGCAATTCCGTGAGGAGCACCTTCATAAATCTTGAACACAGCTCTTTTCACCAGCTTTACCGTTTGAAGAGCAGCTGCCCCGATTGGGACGATTTGATCATCGTCACCGTGAATGATTAGTGTTGGTACATCAATCGCTTGCAAATCTTTGGTGAAGTCAGTCTCAGAAAATGCTTTAATACAGTCCAGTGTGTTCTTATGACCGGCTTGCATGCCTTGAAGCCAAAACGAATCCATCATGCCTTGAGAGACCTTTGAACCTGACCGGTTGGCTCCAAAAAAAGGACCACTGGCGAGATCTTTATACAATTGTGACCGATCCGCCAGGGATTTTTGTCGCAGGTCGTCGAAAACTTCCAAAGGCAAGCCCGCCGGATTGTTTTTCGTCTTGAGCATTAATGGAGGAACTGCAGAAAGCAGCGCCATTTTGGATACTCGTTTTGTGCCATGACGGCCTACGTAGCGGGCAATTTCTCCACCCCCGGCAGAGAAACCGATTAAAACAGCACGCTTCAAATCGAGGGAATTCATCAAATCGGCCAGATCATCAGAATATGTGTTCATGTCATTACCATTCCATGGTTGGCTGGAGCGGCCGTGTCCGCGGCGATCGTGGGCAATACATCTGAAACCTCTTGATGCCAAAAAAACCATCTGTGATTCCCAGCTGTCAGAATTTAAGGGCCATCCATGGCTGAAGACAACTGGCTTTCCAACACCCCAATCTTTGAAGTATATTCGAGTGCCATCCTTTACGGTAATGTAATTCATTTTTTCTCCTGAAGGTTACTCGTTTGGCAACCAGGCATCGATGACTATGCCTGGCTGCCAATTCAACCAATAAAGACATAAAACCTCTACCAATAATCACCAATCGTCATTAACTGAGGTTTTGCAAGGCAAAATCCCAATTAATCAAATTGTCGAGTAGAGCATTGACATAATCCACTCGACGATTCTGATAATCCAGATAATAGGCGTGCTCCCAGACATCAATAGTGAGAAGAGGCTTCATCGTGGTAGTCAACGGAGAATCCGCATTGGCGGTATTTGTAACCTTTAATTGACCACCATCGATGACCAGCCAAGCCCAACCACTGCCAAATTGAGAAAGAGCGGCTTCGGCAAGCGCTTTTTTACATTCGGCAACACTTCCAAACGAGGAATCGATCAGAGTTTTTAGTTCCGGCGGTAGTGATCCGCCCCCTTTTCCTCTTAAACTGTTCCAATAGAAGCTGTGATTCCATATTTGAGACGCATTATTGAAAATGGATATTCTTTCAGGGCGATCGTATGTGCTGGCTATTATCTTTTCGAGGGATAATTCTGAGTAATCAGTTCCTGAAATTAGTTTGTTCAAATTATCCACATAAGCTTTATGGTGTTTGCCATAATGAAAAGATAAAGTTTTAGCAGAAATTATCGGTTCAAGCGCATTTTCAGAGAATGGCAAAGCAGGGAGAGCAATTGAAGAAGCTGCTCTCAGCAGGTTGGAAGGATTGCTGATGTCGCTATTTGGCATTTTTATCTCCTGAAAAATTGACTTAGGATTGTTTCAATTGCAAGATTTTTGCTTCCACTTCTTTAGCGCCGGCGGCATAAAATTTTTCTTCATTTGGTGCAAGTTCTCGCAGCAACCGAAGTAATTCTCCGACATGCACAAGCTCTTCGTTGGCAATTTCTTTGAGCACTTTTTCAGCCAGCTTATTGTCAATTGACTCGGCAAGCTGCACATACATTTGAGTGGCTTCAAATTCGGCTGATACAGTGAATCGAATGGCTCGAATAAGCTCTTCACTTGTCAGCTTACGAGTATTTGCGTTCCCTGAAAAGGGCGAACTAAACTGAGGCATATTTTCTTCCTTCTTGGCTATGTTTTTGTATGGTTCCGTTGGAAAGGATGGTTAGGAATTTAAGTTATTAAGTTAGCCTCTTGCCTTCCATACTAATCTTGAAAATCCCTCTCAAGGAACTTCACAGGTTTATCGTAATGGAAATTAGCTATCTATGTCCTAAAAAAAAACTCAAAAACTTATATCATTTAAACACACACACCTCCAAGGTCTTTCAGGAGGTGTGTGTGAGAAGAAAATTTTTACCAGAGGTGGTGCACCCCTTCACGAATGTAGCGGTCATAAATCTCGTGTACTTTTTGCATGGTCTCTGCGGAAAGGGCAGGTAGGTCCGCGGCGCTGAAGTTTTCATTCGCCTGTGCGGGGCGCTTGGCGCCGGGGATGGCACATGTTACGGCGTCGAACATCAATATCCAGCGCAGGGCAAACTGTACCATGCTCATGCCAAGAGGGCAGATTTTTTTTACTTCTTCCACTGCCTCAAGGCCAAGGTTGTAATCAACACCTGAGAAGGTTTCACCGCGGTCAAAAGCTTCACCATGACGATTGAAAGCGCGGTGGTCGTCTTTTGAAAAACTGGTGTTGACTTTCATCTTGCCGGTCAGCATTCCCGAGGCCAAAGGCACGCGCGCCAGAATGCCGACTTTGTGTTTGAGTACCTGTTCAAACAACAATTCAGTTGGCCGCAAGCGGAACATGTTGAAGATAATCTGCACGGTTTGCACATTTGGATATTCAATGGCTTTGAGTGCTTCTTCCACTTTTTCGACACTAACGCCATAATTGCGGATCTTGCCGGCTTTGGTGAGATCATCCAGCACACCGAATACTTCTGGTCGGTAATAAACATCGGTGGGCGGGCAATGCAGTTGGAGCAAGTCAAGCGCTTCTGTATCCAAATTCTTCAAACTGCGCTCCACAAAAGAGGTCAAGTTGGCGCGGTTGTAGCCATCTGCTGTATGCGGGTCAAGGCGCCTGCCGGCTTTGGTGGCGATATAAATTGTCTCGCGGGTTTCTTTTTTCAATTTGGCTAGCAATCTTTCGCTCAAGCCGTCTCCGTAGACATCAGCCGTGTCAAAGAAATTGACACCCAATTCGATGGATCGGTGTAATGCTGAAAGGGATTCCGCTTCATCCACAGGCCCCCAGGTTCCGCCGATAGCCCAGGCTCCAAAACTCAGGGCTGAGACTTTATAACCAGTTCTTCCCAATTCACGATATTGCATAATTGACTCCTTATAATATCAAATTTCAATAAATGAAAAATGTATTATTCGTTGAGAAATGCTAATTCAAATACTTTCCAACCACTGAAAGGCTACGGCGATATCAGTAAAATATCTGGCTTCAATACCTTGAGAGCTAAACTCTTTCACCAATTTTTCCATAATTAGTTGTCCAAGTGTATTCTTGGGTTGAACAATAGCCCAATATTTCCACCCGGCTTCGATCGTTTTTGGAAACCAGACTTCTTTGCCCCAAAGAAGTTCTTCTTTTCCTGCTAAGGAATTGCCCTGGTCATCTGAGAGCCATTTCTGCGCGCCATGCTCTTTTAGCGTTTGAGTTCCTAACAAGAAAAAATCACGGTAATCCTGGCCATAAAGATTCTTGTGAAATTTATGGTGGAGAATCTTGTTTTCTGGGTGATACCACAATGTTGCATATGGGCTGTCAAAAATGATCTTGGCACTCATTTTTCTCTCCTAGTATCAGCCTAACTATAAGAGTATCAAAAATATGCTTATTTCATTCTATCCGAGTTAAAGGATAACTTACAACCCTATATATAGGATAAGCTTCTACATATTTTTGTAGAAGCTTATTGTTAAAAAGTATCAATTTATGATCACATTTGATCTATTGCAAATACCCCAACCATTTGGATTGATAATCGAGCATGGTATTTAACATTTCTTCCACGCCTTCAAACTGGCTGACATTCGGGTCAACGAGAAGAGCCTGGAGCGCCAAATCCTTGGATTTCTTGAGGATGGCTTCTGCAGTCAGATCATGGACGGCCACCTGGTTCATCAACAGGCCTGCGAACCCCTTGGGCAAATGCCCCATGGAGATGCCGTGGATACCGTTTTTGTCAACCGTTGCGGGCACTTCCACCACAATCCAGTCAGGTAGGTCAGCGATCAGTCCGTTGTTTGGAAGGTTGACTGCTTCTTCGAAATAGCCAGAGTCGGTAATGATGCCTTCCATGATGGGTACCACGCGCTCCTTAAGTTTCAATTCAAGGTGGGGTTCTATGGTTGAGAGGAAGTCTTTGTAGAATCGGAAGAAATCAAGAATTCCCTTATGGTCAACGGTGTCATAAGCCCACTGAATGTATTCTCCAAAGTGGCTGTCACTGGTGATGGGGAATAGATGGAACTTTTCGAGAATCACTTTAAAGAGGCGGTGTTCAGACCAGGCTTCAGTCTCAAGCTTCATCAGTTCTTCGATTGCTTCGGGGACAGCGCCGGTTTCTTTGGCGTACTTGTAAACAGCTTCCATCTTGGGCATATTCTCGAAAAGGTAAGGTGCCCTGGCGAGAATATCGGGGTAAGCATCTTGACCGTTTTCTTTATATTTAGCAGAGAGGATGACGCTGAAGTGGTTCAGGCCTGCGGCTTTAATATCCAGAGCCTCGTAGGGTACACCCAGAACCGGCGGCAAAAATTTTGGCAATGAAGCGATTTCATGGCAAAGGCCGATGAATTTCAGATCAGGAAAAGCGCGGTGGACGGTAGTGCAGATGCGGCTCATGGGGTTGGAGTAGTTAAAGATCGTTGCCTGTGGACAGATTTTCTGAGCGTCCGCGCATATCTCCAGGATAGGAGGAATGATGCGCATGGCATGGAACAATCCACCCGGGCCGCCGTTCTCACCGTACACCTGTTTGATGCCAAACTGCTGTGGGATGCGCCAGTCTTCTTCCCAAAGTTTGAAGCGGTCGCCCACTTCAATGGAGATGATCAAAAAGTCCGCGCCGGCAAAAGCTTCGGCACGGTTAGTGGTAGCAGTGATGGTAAAGGGCAGCTTGTTTTCTTTTACAAACTGAGAAGCCGTTTCTTGAACTTTTGCCAGAGTGACAGGATTGATATCATGTAAAACGATGGTGCTGTTTTGCAACACTTGACTTTGCAAGATGTCGCCAATAGTTCCATAACCGAACTGGGCGCTGCCGGCCCCAATTAAGACGATGCGTTTTTCCATGGGTTGCTCCTGATCGAAAATATTATCGAAATGCTTTTATTTCAAGACAATTAAACCACGATTTATGAAAGTAGCTTATGAAAATAGAAATTAGAGTAATGGATGTATATAATTAACCTATGTTTGGCATAAAAATCAAAGCAATCATTCGCCTTTTCCGCCCCGACCTGTCATTGGCGGCTGGTATTTGTGTTGTAGCTGGCCAAATTTTGGCAATTGGCAGGTTCCCACCTGTGCTCACTGCGGCGGCTGGTTTTCTGTGTGCTTTTTTTATTTCCGCTTCGGCCATTATTTTGAATGACTATTTCGATTATGAAGTGGACCTGGTGAACGCACCAGAAAGGCCGCTTCCCTCTGGACTGGTGAGCAAACGCGAAGCGCTGTGGCTGACCACAATTACGTCGCTGCTCGGCCTGGCAGCCGCGTTCTATTTTGGCTTTGTGGTTCTGGGTTTGGCGGTCTTGCTCTGGGTGATCGCAGTGTTGTACAACTGGCGCTTTAAACAATCCGGGCTGCCGGGCAACCTGATGGTGTGTCTCTCGGTGGCAAGTACGTTTCTATTGGGCGGTATATCTGCCGGGGACTTCTGGAACGGGATCATCTGGGTATTTGCAGGAATGGCTTTCTTTATTGACCTGGGTGAAGAGATCGCCGGGGACGCCATGGACATGGAAGGCGACCGTAAACGCGGGTCGCGATCCATAGCGTTGAAGAAGGGCAGACGTTTTGCCACGATCCTGAGCGTGATGTGTTGGTGTATTGTCATCCTGCTTGGCTTTATTCCGCTGGTGATCGGTTGGTTTGGATGGAGCTATCTGGTTTTTATTGGCGTCACTGATCTGCTGCTCGTCTTTTTCTCAATCCGATTACTGAGATCAAAAACCTCTGTTGAAGGACGCAATGCCATGCGCGGAGTATACATCGGTGCGACGCTGGTAGTGGCAGCTTTTATGCTGGGGCAGTTGATCAAATAACAGATTATCGTTTGGAACTGAAATCTGATTTCTTACTATTGCCCAATCACCTCAAGCATTTCAACCTTGGCTGCCGGGGTGACCAATTGAACCAGGTCGCAAATATCCAGCAAGTGCTTTTCCACCTCCTCATCGGAGATACCGTCTGGCGCATAGATGGTAAAAAGAGCGTTTTTGGTTTCAGGGGTAATTTGAGTGCGCTGGTCAGGCCCATAAATAATGGCGGATAAAATTCCCTGCTCGTCTGAGATGTATAGGTCCCCTTTTTTCAACTGCTGGTCCTCGCCGCGCATGACCGTGTAGTGTTCTTCGCCGTTGGATACATTGAGCGAAATATTCCCTTCGACATGATCAAGATCGTGTCCGGCGGTTAATAGTCCGTTTTTAAGTTCCGCGATGAACATCACCTCAACCAGACTAGCAAC
>PNNU01000152.1 GCA_013824385.1 Anaerolinea sp. | reverse complement strand
GACCCTGAAAAACTCATCCGCAGACCCTACTCCATAACCTCCTCATCGAAAACAAAGGAATATATGGAGTTCTACATCAGCATGCTTTCAACAGGAGCGCTCACACCACGATTGTTTGCGTTAAAGGTGGGTGACCCCATTTGGCTCGGACCAAAAACCAGCGGCATCTTTACCCTCAACCAGGTGCCAAAAGAAAAAAATATTGTTATGGTTGCCACTGGTACCGGGTTGGCCCCATATATAAGTATGCTCACCACTGAACTGCAATGCGGAAGTGATCGCAAGTTCGCCGTCCTCCACGGTGCCTACCACAGCTGGGATCTCGGTTATCGGTCTGAACTGCAAACCATGCAGTACCTGTGTCAAAATTTCAAATACATCTCTACCATCGACAAACCATCTGAGGAACCCGTTCCCTGGGGGGGTAAAATCGGCTGGGTGCAGGATGTTTGGAAATCAGGCGCAGTGGCAGAGATTTGGGGGTTGAAACCAACACCTGAAAATACTCATGTCTTCTTATGCGGTGTCTCCGGCATGGTCAATGCCATGCTCGAAGCCCTAAATGCAGAAGGTTTTGTGGAACACACCAAACTGCAACAAGGACAGATCCACGTCGAGCGATTTGTTTGATCTGATTGACACTTATATTAGCCATCAGTACACTTTATAAACAAAACACCACAGGCAGAAAAATAACCGGCGGTGTTTATAATTATTACTGAAAATAAACTTTTCTGATCCTGCTTAAGACCCTGTACTGTTGTAATGTTTCAATCCAACCAGCCACACACGATAGGCAATAAACAGGAAGGTAATTCCAACAATGGGTCCCATCCAGGCCAGCCAACCGACGTTGCGGCCAAGAATAAAGTTGGCAGGATAGTATGCTGCAAATCCATAAGGAATGACCCACGTCAATAACAGCCTTATCGAAGTGTGATAGATTGACAAAGGATACTTTGCAAATTCATGAAAGTTGAAAATGACCTGGGTCACCGGGATCGACTCCACAATATAAAAAGCCGTTGTTGCAGTAAGTAAATTCATGGCAATGAAGATCATACCTCCACCCAAAACAGCGAAGACCAAATATAGGATGATCGGCAAGGTTACCGCAATATGCAGGTTATGCATCGAAATAGCGATCAATATTGCTCCGGTGAGAAAATGACCGATGCCGTCATGACAGAATCGATCCGCGAGAAGGTGAAATAGCGGATTGATCGGTCGGACCATGAAACGGTCAAAATCTCCGCTGCGAATGTATCCCCAGCCAATTGTCCATAGGTTGTCAGCAAACATGTGCGATATGGATTGTCCAAGTGTGACCAGACCATAAATAATCATCACTTCGTTGATATTCCAGCCATTCAAATTGGGAATCTGTCTCATGACAACCCAGATGGTAGCGATTGACGCTCCCTGCTGGATCATGGTTGAGACCATCCCGATGAAGAAATTCCACCTATATTCCATCAAGATCTTTAACCGCTGAAATACAAAATAACCATAAAGACGAATATAATGTGCCATATCCAGCCTCATCCCCCCTGTACAGTGATTCTCTTGATCGCAACGTTGAAAACTAGTCGCGAGATAATTAACAGTCCCAGGATCCAAACCAACTGGATCAACACAAGTTTTGGTGCATCCGTCAGTGTTGAAATCCCACTCAGGAATGAAATTGGTACCGCCATGGCTTGTGCGAAAGGCATGGCGGCGGCGGTCGTTTGCAGCCAGACAGGCATGAGCAATAATGGGACAAGACTGCCGCTGAAAAAAGCTCCCACGCCAACACGAACGACGCTGAGCCCCCATGTTTCAGTTGTGTAAAATGATATACATGCAAAGGTCCAGTCGAATAGAAAGATGACGATTTGTCCTAGTAATAAAGTGACACCAAAAACGATCCACAAACCTGGATCTTTCGGAAGCCGCATTCCCAATACTAACCATGCAAACAGGAAGATGGGAATACGCTGCACGATAAACACTCCAACTTCAGAAAGTGTCTCGACCAAATACCTAAATTGCATATCCAGTGGTCGGATCAATTCCACAGCCACCTGACCGTTGCGGATCATAAATCCAAAAGAAAAGATCATCCGCGTATCAATTAAAGGGGATAGAAACCGGGCAAGCAGGATATAGGTGATGGTATCGCTAAGGGTCAAGCCACCAAGAACTGGCGTGTTCGCATAAACCGCCCGCCAGAAATAGACAAAAATAACCATGGATCCCAGTGTGATGAAAAAATCAGCCCATACCCACAAGTTGTAAGCCAGTCTGGCTTTTATTGTGGTGGCAGCTATGGCTGAGTAGATGGAAAATAACCTGCGTATCTTAGTGATCATGATATCGGTATGCTGCCTTCGTGTAATGCACCGTTATAAATTTGCTTAACCACGGATGCCAGGTCCGGTTCGGATAACGAAAAATCATTAACCTCAACCTGGCTCATCAAAGAAGAAGCCACCTGGCTTGCAGTGCAAATTGAGCGATCGAAACGAACCGTTAGATAACCAGGTTCAGAAGCAATGACTTCTGATCCTTCGATGAGGTCAATAGACTTCGTGGATTGTTTGAGCTCAAAAGTGATCTCGCGATATTTGCCGAATCGTTCTTTTATTTTGCTGATTGGACCATCGTAAATCAGTTTTCCGGAATCAATTATGATCACTCTAGAACATAATTCTTCAATATCGCCAAGATCATGAGTCGTCAAAATGACTGTAGTATTTTTTAATTGGTTTTGTTCTTTGATAAAATTTCGAATCCGTTCTTTGACAATAAGGTCAAGTCCAATAGTAGGCTCATCCAAATAGACCACTTGAGGTTCATGAATTAGCGTTGCAGCTAACTCTGCACGCATTTTTTGTCCGAGCGACATATTGCGGATTGGAACGTGTAGAATCTCTTTCAATTCCAAAGTATCTGTGAATTGTTCCAACAATTGACGATACCTTGTTTGAGGAACTTCATAAATCCTGGCAACCAGATTTAATGATTCAATGAACGCCAGATCCCACCACAACTGCGTTCGTTGTCCAAAAACAACGCCAATGTTTTTAGCATTTTCCACCCGCTCCCGGTAGGGGTCCCTACCAAGCACGCTCACCGTTCCGCTTGTGGGCAATAAGATACCGGTAAGCATTTTTATTGTGGTGGATTTTCCGGCACCATTAACTCCAATATATCCGACGATTTCACCCGTTTGAACTTCGAAAGAAATGTGATCCACAGCCAGCTTTCTCTCGAATTTGGGTCGGAAAAGGGATTTAATAGCTCCTTTTATCCCAGGATCTTTTCTGATAATTTTAAACTCTTTTGTGAGTTGTTCTATTCCAATGATTGCAGTCATATGTGTAAATTTCCTGTAATTATTAAATCACCAATGATTCATAATATAAATTAAAATCCGAAATCATGATAGATTCCGGATTCTTGTCTGAAACAATTCATTTATTACAATGAGAGTTATGAAAACTTTCGTGGGTTGTTTTTCTTACAGTTTGCTCTCCACAAACAGACCCACTTGATCCAACGCCTCGGACAATTTTGAGGCATCTTTGCCGTCGCTAAAATAAAACACCGGGAATCTAAAAGAGCAGATTCCCGGTGTCTAGGGTTAATTTATCTCCTTACAACTTCGACTCTACAAACGGCCCCACTTGATCCAACGCCTCTGAAAGCTTGGACGCGTCTTTGTCACAATGTCGTAAAAGGTAAATTCTTGATATTTTGAAATTTTTACTATTTTTTTAGTTATTGAAAAAACCAATAATTTAGTACTTTTTAATTTTTTGATTTCTTACATAATCTTTTAATTTGATATATGCATCTGGCATCTTAGTAGTATTTTTACCACCAGCACGTGCTTGAGATTTTCTTCCACCACCATTTCCTCCTAATACAGGAGCAACAATATTTTTTGCTATAAAATTAGCATCAATACCGTTTTGTTCAGCAATACCAGATGCAGAAATAATGGAAACTACATTATTATCAATTACGCTACCAGAGTATAGAACAGCATTTTCATTACCATATTTTTCTTTAAAATAATCACCTACACTTCTTTGAACTTGTTCTGGAGTGTTTTCAAATTCTGTATAAAATACTTTGGTTTCGTCAACTTGTTCAACTTTTGTAACTACGCTATCAAAGATTAGTTTTGATTTATCAGAAAAATATTCAAAGCTTTTCTTCTTTTCTTCGTCAAAATTATCTTGAAGCAATGATACTTTTGAAGGCAATTCACTAATTGAACCCTTTACAATATTTTGAATATTTTTTAGTGCATTATTACGTTTTTTAATTTCATTATAAGCTTCTCTGCCAGTAACCGCTTCAATACGCCTTATTCCCGATCCCGCACTATTTTCATTTAGGATCAAAAAGGTGCCGATATCGCCGGTATTTTTCACGTGTGTGCCGCCGCACAACTCATACGAAATGGGATTCTCCGCATTAATCGTCACTGTACGCACGATTTCGCCGTATTTCTCGCCAAATAACGCCATCGCACCCTCAGCCTTGGCTTCAGCCAATGACTTGGTTTTGATTGAAAGTTCGTGCGCTTCGAGGATGGCCTGGTTTACGCCAGCTTCAATTTGATCCAGCTTCTCGGCCGGGATGGCTTCGTGATGTGTAAAGTCAAAGCGCAGCCGGTCAGGAGCTACCAGCGAACCCGCCTGACGCGCATGCTCGCCAATTACTTTATGCAATTGTGCGTGCAGCAAATGCGTGGCGGTATGATTGCGCATAATATCCATGCGGCGCTGCTGGTCAACAATCACAATTGCTTTGTCGCCCACTTTTACTATTCCGCGGGTGACCATGCCAAAATGGATAATCACCCCGGTCGCCGTTTTCTTGACTTCCGTAACTTCAACTTCCCAACTGCCGTCTGCAGCCTGAATCCAGCCGGTATCGCCCGTCTGGCCGCCGCTTTCGACATAAAAACCGGTTTGTGGAACCAAAACGCCTACTTCAGTGTCTGTTGCCGCGGAAGAAATCTGTTCGCCTTCGCTGAACAAGCCAATGACTTTACCTTCAACCTTCAACCACTCGTACGGGTTGTATTCAACGCCATTGGCTCCGATTTCTTTAGCATTTTTGCTCTTTTCCAATGCAGCGCTGAACAGCTCCACATTTTCGCCGCCCATTTTGCCCATGGCCTTGCCGCTGCCGGATTGCAGCTTGTGTTCTTCCATAGCAGCTTTAAACCCGATTTCATCAACACCAATACCCTGTTCTTGACATATATCGCGTGTAACTTCAAAAGGAATTCCATGTGTTGCAAGCAATTCAAAACATGTTTTTCCATCTAATATTGGTAGGTTAATATTTTTTCTATTTTCAATTAAATCTGTCAAGAAATTTAATCCAATATCCATAGTTCGAGCAAAACGTTCCTCTTCCCGATGTATAGTATTTTTTATGGTTTCACGATTTTTTTCGAGTTCTGGATAAGCCTCGCCATAATTATTAATCACTACCTCTGCAACCTTGGCGAGGAAGGGTTCTGTTAAGCCCAACTTGGAACCGAAGCGCGCCGCGCGGCGGATGATCATACGGCAAATATAGTTGCGTCCCATGTTACCAGGCACAACGCCGTCCGCGATTAAGAAAGTGACCGCGCGAGTGTGGTCTGCAATCACACGATAAGGCGTGAAATTATCGTCCATTTCTTCCACATTCTTGTTTGCCAATGAACGGATCATATCGATCAATGGATACAACAAATCCGTTCTGTAGTTGGAATTCTTGTTTTGCATGATCGAGACGATGCGGTCCAGCCCCATGCCGGTATCTACATGCGTGGCAGGCAGTGGATCAAACTGGGTCAGGCTCACCCGGTTGTACTGAATGAATACCAGGTTCCAAATTTCAAGATAACGCTTGCAGTCGCCGTTGACGCTGCAAACGTGCCCTGGCACATCCTGTTTGTCACAGGCGGCAGGACCTTTATCCATGTGAATCTCACTGCAAGGTCCGCACGGACCGGTTTCTGCCATTTCCCAGAAATTGTCTTTACGCCCAAAAAACAGCACATGGCTTGGGTCCATGCCTGGTTGTTCTTTCCAGAAATTAGCTGCATCTTCATCCGTGGGCAAATTTCCTTTGTCGTCTTTGAATACTGATGTGTAAAGGAACCTTGGGTCAATGCCCCATTCCTTGGTGAGTAGTTCCCATGCCCATGAGATGGCTTCTTTTTTGTAATAATCGCCAAAAGACCAGTTGCCCAACATTTCAAAAAAGGTGTGATGCGAATCGTCCTTGCCCACATCTTCCAGATCGTTGTGTTTTCCGGCTACGCGCATACATTTTTGAGAATTGACAGCACGTGAATAAGGCCGGTCATCTGTACCTAAAAATACATCCTTGAATTGCACCATGCCCGCATTGGTAAAGAGCAGCGTGGCATCTCCACCCGGAACCAGTGAAGATGAAGGTACAAAGGTATGCCCCTTTGAAATGAAGAAATCGTTAAAGGATTGTCTGATCTCTGCGCCGGTCTTTGGTTTTTGCATGAATTTCACCTGGTTATATAAGATTTTACGACTAATATTGAATTATATTCGATAACTTGGTTTAAACATAAAACCGCGGATTGGATTCCGCGGTTTTAATTGTCTCTCTTCTACTACCGGCTTACAGCCACCTTCAACACCTGGCCAAGTTGGTCAAGCGTTACTTTGGCAAAATGTTTATGCACTTTTTCATTTGAGTTGATCTGCTTACTGAACGACACGACCACCCGTTTGGGTTGACTGACACTCTTGCCTCCACTTGAAACCATTCTGGCCTGTTGATTTTGGATGCGCACTTCAGCGTATTCAATACCAGGAAGATAGTCTTTTACCAGATCTTTAGCAGTAGAAACCATCTTTGGTGTCACTGTCGCACTCTTTTCATCATAATTGGTGCGGTCGCAGATCGTCTTCACCACTGGTGCTGCGGCTTCACGTCCAAGGTTCTTTGCTGCTCCCTGGTAGGGATCATAAGCAATCAGTGGATCGCCATAAAGAATGAAAGAAATCAGTGTTTTCTGGTCTTCGCCATCCAGGTAACCTTGGCGGCGGTTCATTTCACGCACAAAATCGACTTTAGCCTTGATAAATGCATTGCCAATTGCGAGACCTTCTGACAGATTCTTCAAGATCAAGTAACCAATAAGGTCAGCCCCGATCAAAGGTGTATTAATGGACCCATAAGCAATGGTTGAAGATCCGATCATGGCCAAAACACCGATGCCAGTCATGGTCAGCGCAATGGATTCTTCTTCCTTCTTGCCAAAAATATGTCCGCCATAACAAGCCTCGCTGTAGACAATCCGTGGACTATTGGAATTCTTTACCAAATCCGTAGGTTTCAAAGCAACGGGGTAATCCGGTCCGCTCAATTTATCAGAGGGGTCTTTTTGGCCATACCACTCACTTCCATCTTCCACCCCGTGCAGATTGAAAAATCCAACAGGTGCGGTGGTCAATTTTGTCGCGGAAAATGCGCTTGTCTTTCCATTTGGAGAAAGGAATAGGTTCTTTCCTTCACCAACCGGACGAAACGCAGCCAGTGATGATCTTTTCCAGACGGATGCGGTATAGCCGATGTTGC
>PNNU01000151.1 GCA_013824385.1 Anaerolinea sp. | reverse complement strand
AAATCGGGATATTCCAAATGAGCAGGCACTTCTGCATCGTAATGTTTTAACCAAGGTTGTAGATCTTTCATTTCTCTCCCGCTTGCCAAACAAGGATGGATTGCATGACCTTTGTTAACGGATCAGGGGTCATCTCGTGCCATTCAATCAGCCGATCGTTGGGTTTAAACCAGTTCGCCTGCCTTCTGATAAATTCGCGCGTTTTTTTTCTCATTTGTACCTTGGTCTCTTCAAGAGTAATCTCCCCATGTAAATAGCGAATCACTTCACGATAACCAATAGCGGATAGTGTCGGCAAGGTTTCATTGTATCCTTTTTCCAAAAGAACCTTCACTTCTTCAACCAGACCTTGTTCAAACATCGCCTCGATACGTTCATCCACCCTGGCATATAACTCTTCGCGAGGCCGGCTTAGCCCTATCAGCTTGAAATCAAGATCAGGAGGCTGTTTGTCTTTTTGGGTCGAAAACAATTCACCTGTGGTAAACATCACTTCCAAAGCGCGGATGGAGCGTCTGAGATTATTGGCATCCATTTTTGCAGTAGCCTCGGGATCAATCAGTGACAAACGCCGGTGCAGTTCCGCCGCACCGATCTCAAGCCCAAATCGCTCAAGAACCTCGCGCATGCGCGGATCCGGGAGCACGGTGGGGATGATCCAACCTTCCATCATCGAACGGATATACTGCCCTGTGCCGCCTGCCACGATGGGGAGTTTACCGCGAGCCTGAATATCATCAATGGTTGCCAACATTCTTTGTTGAAAAGTCGCCAGCGACCAAATTTCATCAGGTTTAGCCAGGTCGATCATGTGATGAATTGCTCTCGCGATTTCACTTTTGGTTGGTTTGGCAGTGCCAATATCCATACCCCGATACATGAGGCGTGAATCGGCGGAGACAATTTCTCCGTCAAGCTTCTCTGCTAATCGGATGGCCAGTTCCGTCTTGCCCACCGCAGTCGGACCGACCAGAACCACCACTTTCTTATGACCTGGTTCAGGCTGCATTTTCAAACCATTCAATTTGTGGATTCGTTTGATTGAGTATGCCGGTAACTGAAATAACATCCAGACGCCAGTTATCCTGGTATTCCGGGTGTTCTTCCAACCAGTTTTCGGCAGAATCAACCATATGTTCCAATTTTTCCTCTGTGACAGCTTCTTCAGGATAGCCGGCTTGATTATGAGATCGCGTTTTAACCTCAACAAAAATAATCACTTCTTGATCCAGGGCTATCAGGTCAATTTCACCTGCAGGAGTGCGTACGTTTCTTGCCAACACTTTGAATCCTTTGCTCTCCAGAAAAGCAAAAGCACAGTCTTCTCCCCACTTGCCTACAATTTGATTGCGTCCTGACTGCTGCTGATCTTTCACACAAGACCTCCGACTGGACTGACTCAAATTCTACCTTAAGTTGGATGTTTATCGGCGAGTAAATCTCATTTCCCTCTTGACAATTTAGAATTTTAGTTCTAATATTCTATTTAATTGTTATCAGTGTCGGTTCTTTTACAATTGAATCCACTTCAAAGCCTTGTTTTTCCATTCAAAACACTCCGAGTCGTTTTAGTCGAATTGATTTTTTTTGTTTTTTTTGATTATTTAAAACGACTATTGCAATCACAAATCGCGGCCTGAGTGCCTGATTACTCTTTACTGATTACTTGATTTTCCGCCCCTGATTCGAATCTCAAATTCTTAGGTTCGATTCAATTACCAATCACTAATCACGATTCACGGTTTACTATTCACAGTACACGATTCACGGTTCACGGTTCCGCGGTTGTTGCGCCCCACTTGTCCCTCGATTTTTGAGGGCGAGCCGATTTTTTGCGAGTGGGGTCGGTTCACGATTCACTAATCACGATTTACATTTTTTCGATCAGCATTCTTTTCAATACCTGTTAGAATTGAGAAAAATCAGGATAAAGAATGCCCACTGCTGAATTGATAGCCATTGGAACCGAATTATTGCTTGGCGAGATAGCCGACACTAACACAAAATATCTTGCCCGGCAGCTCAGAGATTATGGGGTTGATCTGTATCGCAGCACGACTGTTGGCGACAACCTCCAAAGAATCGCTTCCCTAATGCAAGAATCCCTCTCCAGAGCGGATATTGTCATTACCACAGGAGGACTCGGCCCCACCGTGGATGACGCCACCCGGGAAGCAGCTGCTCTGGCCTGCAACACCCACAATGAGTTCCACCCCAAATTATGGGAGCAAATCAAGCAGCGTTTTCTCAAACGCGCTATGAACGTTTCAGAAAACAACCGCAAACAAGCCATGATTCCGGCTGGTGCCGTGGTGATTGAAAACCCTGTCGGGACTGCGCCTTCGTTTATCGTGCCCCAAAACGGCAAAGCGCTGGTTTGTCTGCCTGGAGTGCCGCGTGAGATGGAATACCTGATGCAGGCTTCCGTCATTCCCTGGTTGAAAGAACATTATTCTCTCTCAGGCATTATTAAAGCCAGAGTATTGCATATTGCCGCTGTCTCTGAATCCAAAATTGATGAGATGGTGGCCGATCTTGAAGAAATGACCAATCCGACAGTTGGATTGCTGGCTCATCCCGGCATTGTGGATATACGCATAACCGCCAAGGCAGATTCGGAAGAAGCCGCCAACAAAATGATCAACAGCCTCGAAACCATCATCCGTCAAAGGTTGGGCACTGATATCTACGGAGTTGACGACGAAACTCTGCCCCAGATCATTCAGAAGTTGGCAGAAAAAGGTTCAAGTCCCATAAAAGTAATCCTCGGAGGATTCTCACCGGATACTTTTAAGAACCTTGATGGAAAGAATCTGATCGTCGAACGAGTAGATTCACAAGCCTTTTCACAAGTTAAAAATCCTGAAGTTCTTTTGCAATCACCTGTGTTCACCTGCCTCTACACCCCCACCCCTGAGCTCTCCAGAATTGAACTCAATTTTACCTACCCAGATCTGACCGATACCATGACCAGAGAATACATGGGTGCCCCGGGGTTGCGCGAAGAATGGGCGGTTAATTTCTGTTTAAGTTTTATTCGTCATCAACTTATCTCAAAGGTCTACCCAGAGGAGAAAAATGACCCAAGCTGATCTTATTCTTAAGAACGCCATTATATTAACCATGGATCTTGATTATCACCAATATGATCCTGGCGCCATTGCCATTCAAGGTCATTCAATTCTGGCAGTTGGGGATGAAAAAGAAATCCTGGCTAACTATTCTTCAGACAAAGTCATTGATTGCAATGGCAAGGTTCTCATGCCCGGGTTGGTCAACGCCCACACGCACGTACCAATGAACCTGCTTCGCGGCCTCGCAGACGACCTTAGACTGGATGTCTGGCTAATGGGCTATATGATGCCTGTAGAACGCGAATTTGTCTCTCGTGACTTTGTAACTCTTGGCACTCAACTGGCTTGTGCAGAAATGATCCGTTCAGGTGTCACCACCTTTGCGGATATGTATTACTTTGAAGAAGACATCGCGAAAGCCACTGCTGACATCGGAATGCGTGCCTTATGCTCCCAGTCGGTGATGAAATATCCGACCCCTGACGCTCAATTCTTTGAACAAAGCCTTGAAATGTCGCGCGAATTTATCAGCCGTTGGAAGGGTCATGACCTGATTATTCCCTCAGTGGCTCCTCATGCCCCTTACACCTGTCCTCCAGAGATTCTCAAAGCAGCAGCCGCACTGGCAGTTGAATTCGATGTGCCGCTTCATACACATCTTTCTGAAACTGCTTTTGAAGTTGAAAACATGCGCAAAGAAAACGGCATGCCTGTGATCCCTTATGTCAAAAAACAAAACTTGTTTGATGCCAAAGTGCTGGCCGCGCACTGTGTACACGTGGATGACGGTGAGATCCGCACGATGCAGCATTTCGGTGTGGGTGTGGCGCACAACCCATCCTCCAACCTCAAATTAGCTTCGGGTGTTGCTCCCATCAAGCGCATGCTTGAATTGGGGCTCAATGTTGGTATCGGCACAGACGGCGCCGCCTCCAACAATGACCTGGATATGTTTGAAGAGATTCGTCTGGCTTCTTTCCTGCAAAAAGGTATCAGCGGTGACCCCACCACCCTTCCTGCCCGTCAGGCATTGCTCATGGGCACTCGTCTCGGGGCTCAGGCTATGCACATCGGCCATCTCACCGGCTCGCTCGAGGTCGGCAAACGTGCAGATTTGATCCTCGTAGATCTCACCCCTCTACATAACAGTCCGCAATTCAAACACAATCCGCAGGGAACTTATGCACAGATCGTTTACGCGGCCAAAGCCTCTGATGTTACGGATGTGATGGTTAACGGCAAGTGGTTGATGCAAAAACATGAACTGCTCAACATTGATGAAGATGAAATTCGCCGGAACAGCCAGGAATACGCCAGAAGAATCGACTCATTCCTAATTCGACGTGAATCTTCAGTGCTTTCAAAACTGATCGCCATTGGCGGCGCTGCGGAGGAAGAAAGCTTCGAGATTCAGATCAAGGTACGGGTTAAAGACACTGCCCCCATCTATGAAGCCTTGCAAAGCGAAAAGATCGAGATATTGCGAAAACGCCATTATCGCGAGTTCGACATCTATTTCTTCTTCAAAGATGCTGAACAGGGCATCCTTAGGTATCGAGAAGATGAATTCCTCGGTCCTGAGAACCTTATTGAACAAGTTCGCTCGAGGTTAACCCTGATCGGACAAACCATTGAAGACCGCTTCCCGCAGGAAGTGCTGCTATCGCGCAGCCGCTACATGGCCGCAGCGACACAGAGTCCGCGTTTCTATCGTGAATATTTCAAACCACAGATTGAAAAAGAAATTGAAAAAGACCGCATCCGCTTTTTGGTCAGATATGAAGGCTTCGAATTCTTTATCAATATCGATGAGATCACCAAACCGCACATCGGATACTTCCTCGAGGTAAAAAGCCGCACCTGGAGCCGGCAGGATGCCGAACTTAAATCCACCCTCGTTACTAAATTGATTGACTTCCTGGGTGGTGATCTGAACGAAACCACTTCGGATGATTATATTGAAATGGTGAAATAAAAGGTTGTTTCTTACATTATTTATGGTTAGAATCTGCATGAAAACAACAATTACTTTTTAGTTTTTATCAGATTGAAAGGGTAAGATAATGGCCTTGCAGCGCAAATCAGGTATTCTTTTACACCCTACCAGCCTGCCTGGGCCTGACGGTATTGGCGACCTTGGGCCAGAAGTCTTTCATTGGATTGACTTTTTGGATCAATGCGGCTGTCGTTTATGGCAGATTTTGCCGTTAGGACCGACCGGCTACGGAGATTCTCCTTACCAATGTTTTTCAGCTTTTGCGGGAAATCCATTTTTAGTCAGCCCGCTACTCCTGCTTGAACAAGGGTTATTGCTTCCATCTGATCTCAACGACCGTCCGACTTTTCCAAACCAATCCGTGGATTTTGGTCCAGTGATCAATTGGAAAATAACACTGTTGGACCGTGCGTACACACATTTCACAAAAAACAAACCTGCGGCGATTAAGAAAGCTTATGCCGATTTCTGTGCCAAAGAAAACGACTGGCTTCAAGATTTTGCCCTGTTTATGGCCATTAAAGAGGACTTTGGCGGTGTTTCATGGGACCATTGGTCTGAAGAGTACCGCAAACGAAATCCTGAAACGCTGGCACTTTTTGAGAGCCAGCACAGCACCACGATTGAAAAACAAAAATTCCGTCAATTCTTGTTCTTCCAGCAGTGGACGCAAGTGCGTGAATATGCACAAAAAAAAGATATTCAGATCATTGGAGACATCCCTATTTTTGTGTCCTATGATAGCGCTGATGCCTGGTCACACCCTGAATTGTTTCACCTGGACGCCAAAGGTCTTCCTACCTGCGTTGCAGGTGTTCCACCTGATTATTTTTCACCTACCGGTCAATTGTGGGGCAATCCCCTTTATCGCTGGGATGTGCACAAGGCCCAGGGTTATGCCTGGTGGATCAATCGCCTGCGCGCTACTTTAAAAGTTGTTGACATCATCCGTCTGGACCATTTCAGAGGATTTTATAATTATTGGGAGATCCCCTATGGATCTCCAACCGCCGTCACCGGCAAATGGAAAAAAGGACCCGGAAAAGCTGTTTTTGAAGCTATTGAGAAAGAACTGCACGCACTTCCCATTATTGCCGAAGACCTCGGTGAAATGGACCCTGGTGTTTATGCCCTGCGGGACGCTTTGAATCTGCCCGGAATGAAAGTGCTTCAATTTGCCTTCGCCTCAGATTCATCCGATCCCTTTTTACCGCATAACTTTCCATCCAATTGCGTGGTGTATACAGGAACCCATGACAATGACACTACTATAGGTTGGTACCGTCAGGCGCCTGAGAAAGAACGTGATTTTTGCCGCCGCTATCTGGCGCGCTCAGGTGATGACATTTCATGGGATATGATCCGTGCTGCCTGGAGTTCCAAGGCCAATTACGCCATTGCTCCTTTGCAAGATTTTCTCAACCTTGGCACCGAAGCACGTATGAACTATCCCGGTAAACCCTCGGGCAACTGGGGATGGCGTTTTCTTTCAAGTAATTTATCTGAACCGCTGGCTGCCAGGGTACGTGAACAAAATGTCCTTTACGGACGTATGTAGATAATTCATCTTTTTTCGTCAAATTGACAACTCAAACAGGCTGAATTTCTTGTTTGGGTTGTTTTTGATTATTAGTTCTGGATGCCACAAAAATCCCGATCAGAATCAATAGACCGCCGCCTATTTCAAACAATGATGGCTTTTCACGCAACAATAGAAAAGCCAGAATTACTGTTCCAATTGGTTCACCAAGCAATGCGATGGATACAAATGCTGCAGACAGTGATTTGAGAAAATAGTTAAATGTTGAATGCCCGAGAAGCTGCGGTACCAAAGCCAGCAAAATAATCCAAATCCAGGTCGATTTGGAATAAGGCACCATTGGTATACCCGATAAAAACACCATGACGATCAAAACAAGAGCAGCGAACCCATAAACCAGGAAAGTATAAACAGGTAGAGAAAGATTATTACGTACCCGCCTGCCGATCATCAAGTAACCAGCAGAGAATAATGCGCCTGCAAGCGCCAAGAGGTTGCCCACAAATCCTCTACCCGAAAAAAGGATGCCAAAACTGACACATTCCATTTGCCCAGTTGTAAAATGGCATGCGCTGTTTAATCCCACGATTACACTGCCAGCCAGCGATATAATCAAACCCAGGATTACTGCAGTACTTGATTTTTCTTTAAGAAAGAATGGAGAAAGAAGCGCCACCCACAAAGGTGCGGTGGCGACCAACACCACTGAACTGGCTACACTTGTATATTCCAATGATGTGATCCAGGCGGCGAAGTGCAGTCCTAAAAAGAACCCTGCCAAAACCAATAACCCAAACGTCCGTTTAGTGATGGCTTTAATTTCAGTCCAAGACCGGGAGAGCACAAATGGAGAGAGCAGCAAAGTGGCGATGCTTAACCGACCCGCGGCAATCACCAAAGAAGGAGCCTGCAGCTGAGCATAACGGATGAAAATAGACGCTGTGGATACCGCCATTATGCCAAATAGCAATCCTAGAAAGGGTGGGGTTTTTATCAATGTTCTCATGCAAGTAATCCA
>PNNU01000150.1 GCA_013824385.1 Anaerolinea sp. | reverse complement strand
AGTAATCAGTAATGAGTAATCAGGTAAGAGCAGTGATTAGTGAATAGTATCAGAATCAGGAAGTCGCGAACTGGTTCTTCTTCGCCTAATCGCGCCAGCACTGCCCCGAAATAAGCATGCCTACCTGCGCGGAGTACGCGGTCAACACGGTGAATACGCATCATTTGGAGTTGTTCCAACAGGCAATGAGAACACCGTTTTATTGAAAAATTTAAACAAAACAACTTTCGGCCAATTGGCTGAAAGTTGTTTTAGATTTTGTTTTTATGCTAATCAACATTAAATTCAAAGGAAAATGCCTTTGAACAACCACTAACTGTTACTGTGAAATCAACAGTTCCAGTATTGCGAATTAATACTTCAACATATTGGGCGGAACCAGAACTAATATTTGCTGAATATGAATCATTAGCCAACATATCATCTGGATCATTTGTAACTAATAATGATAAGTTTTGTCCAGTAAGATCTGATTGAAGACCGCTGATTATTATATCAAAGGTCCCATTTTCATCTCGATCTTCTTGCCCAGCACTCCAATCATCAGTTGAATAATTACAAGTAGGAGCTTGGGTTCCAACTACTTCAACATATCCAGCCGGCCTTTTCCAATAGCCAAACAAGGCATAGGTGCCGGCAGCAGGTGCCTGCGCGCAGGACATGAATTCACCCTCTTTATTGGGCACCCAATCGTTGGTCGTGGCGAGCTTGACCCATTGACCGTCTTTATATTGCATGATTATGCCGACCCAGCCGAACTGTCCACCGCGGAAGGGATGGCAAATCTTGCCTGCATCAGTGACCTTCACGCCACCGGTTAAAAGCTGCAGCCAGGTTGGCGCAGAAGCAGCCAATGTGGAGACATCAACGTTTGAGCCAGTGCTCCAGGACCCTCCGGCAACAAGCGGGTTGGGGGTGACGGTTTCTATCTGTTTGGCCTGGGCATTAAGAGGTGCGCTTGCCAAAATAATCCCAAAAACAAACATGATAGCTAACACTAGTCTTGCGGTTTTTTTCATTTGGTGACTCCTGTTTATGTGATAGTTATGATTTTATAACGTTTAGATAAAACGTCATCCAGAATATGCCTAAATTTATAACAATAAATGGTTTTCAAATCGAAAAAACCAATAGGAAAATTTTACAGGAAAAAGAAATATCAAGCAAGCATTTCAATTAACGCTTGTTTGTAGATGGATTTTGCTAATTGATAATTGTGTGAATTCATACGGGCAAAGCTTTCCATCATGATGCCGCTGTTGATTTCAAGTACTTTAAACTCTCCCCCGGCGCGGATGATGTCTACAGAAGCGAAACGAACATTGACCGCCTGGGCAGCTTTCAGTGCAAGGTTGCTCAATTGAGCCACCAGGATTGGATCTGAGACGACCTCCGGTTGGGCACCCTGTCCGAGGTTGTGCTTCCAGTTGAGGGGAATTTTTTCACCGGATTTTGGAATTTTGTTGAGCAGATCTTCACCAAATTCCGAGGTGGGGACGGTTTCAAGCAATGAAGGGTTTTGTTGCAGCAGGAGTTGTCTGAATGAGGATTTACCATCGCCGATGAGGAATTGGATGGTTTTGGAAAAAACCAGTTTGGCTTGATCGTTCAATAAAATGACGCGGTATTCCTGGTCGATGGGGTAGAAGGGGCTGAGCGCCAGAGAGCGGCTGTGAGCAAAAACCGCATTGACGGCTAATTCCAATTCGGCAGCGGATGAAACCTGAAAGACGTCGATTCCGCCCGTGCCTTCATTGGGCTTGCATACCAATCGGCCGTATTCTTTGAGCAAGTCAAGCATGCGCGGCCAGTTGCCTTCGAGCCCGATATAGTGAAGATCGTCAGGGGAAATAAAGAAAAAGTGTTCCACGGCTGGAATGTCTTTGGATCGCAAAATTTCACTTGAGGCGCATTTATCCGTGCAAATGAGTTGCGCAGTGGCGGAATTATTTTCAAATTGATAACCGAAAATATGGGCAGTTTTTCCGTTTTTGGTGAGGCGAAAGATCCAATCGTAAGAAAAACGCTCACAGACGATGCCTTGCTCGAAACAGATTTCTTCAATGATTGCGACCATTACTCTTTGAGAATTCTTCATGGATCAGCCCCGACCAGCTAAGGATATCAAGCGGTTTGTTGCCAGAATCCTAGTATAACCCTCTCTGATTAAATTCTGCGCTCTTTTTCGACTTGTCGTTAACATTTTGCAACCCAATGGGTTTTAGCGCGTATATTGATTAACTTGTTCCTGACATCATTGAATAGTGAGAGTTGCTAAATGAGTATTTATAACCGCAACGAGTTACAAGAGTTTGTCAAACAACAGACCCATTCACTCACCAACTTATGGTTTGAGTGTTCAGATGAGATTCCATTTCTCCCTCCCGCCATTTCTATGGCTAAAAAACTGGAAAACGAAGCCAGGTTAAGCACAACACTGGACTGGGTGAGTAAACAGTTAGAAAGCGCCGTGCATCGCGGTTTTGATAAAGAGAGTTTCGCAGCGGAAGCCTCAGAACGTCTCAAAGAAGTGGGGATTTTGATATTCGGGTTGCAACAAAACCAGGTAAACTGCATTGAGAGACTGGGCATCAACCGCACGGCTGAAGCTTTTTTCAAGCAAGCCAGAGAATTTGATCCGTTTATCAGCTTCGAAGATATTTTTCAAGCCAGCCGTAATGTGTGGACGAGCAATTACTTGCAAGTACTGTTGGGGCTGCCAGTTGAGCTGACGCCTTCACTTTTTGCATACAGCATGCTCTATCCGGTGACGGATAATTATTTGGACGATCCGCGACGCAGTCAGGCTGACAAGGCAGGTTACAACCAGCGTTTCGGCCAATGGCTCAACGGCGAGACCGCTGCCCCACAAAGCTGGAACGAAGATGACGTACTTGATCTGGTGCGCATGGTCGAGAAGCAATACCCACGCGATCAATTTGGACAAGTCTATGAGAGCTTGCTGGCGATCCATTATGCACAAAGCAAGAGCGCACGCATGCCCAAATGGCCTGAAAGACTGCACATCCGCAAAGTTGCCGAGATGTCTTTTGAAAAGGGCGGAACATCCGTGTTGGCCGATGGTTTTCTGGCCGCGGGAGAACTTTCCGCTGAAGAGATGGAAATAATCTTTAATTACGGCGCTTTCGCGCAGTTGATGGACGATCAGGAAGACATTGAACAGGATTTGCGCCACCGCGAATTAACAATGTTTACTGAAGCAGCACGCCGCGGCAAAGCGGACGGGACCATGAATAGGGTATTCAATTTTGCACACCATATCTTGCGGGGTTTGGATCGTTTTACCAACCCTGATGCTGCACCGCTCAAGCAAATGTCCATGAAGGGCATTGACCTTCTATTAATGGATGCGGTACTGCGCACTGAGAAATATTATTCAAAAGCGTATTTAAGAAAGCTCGAAGAACGCTTTCCATTCCGGTTTGAATACCTCAAGCGGGTACGTAAAACCATCCGCCAGAAGGGGATCAGCGCCGAAAGGTTGATTGGTTTGATGTCGAACAAGTCTTCATCCATCCCGGTTGGGTATAATTTACCCGAGATGGCGACAGCAGCCCGTTTACCAGCTATGCTTGTGAAATAATCCGTTTCATCAATTCAGGATCGTCTTTGAACAACCCGGCTTGCGGCAGCCTTTGCAGCAGTAAAGCCCAATCAGGATTTAATGCGAACACGCGTTTGAATATAGGCAGGGATTCTTCCACTTTGCCGGTATCGGCGAGGGTAACCGCTTGCCAGAAGGGCAGTTCGTCCAGGTGGGGCGCCAGGTTGGCGCCAGCGTTATAGGCATCGAAAGCTTCCTGAATTTTGCCCTCACTCAGTAATTCATCCCCGCGATTCATGGATTGATACGCGCGCTGGATGGTCAATAGACGACGCAGTTCGACCAATGGCTCAGGATGATCTTCCACGCGCAGATCAACGAGAATGCCCGTCCAAGGGTGAGCGGTGGCTTCGCCGCTGACAATCAGTATCGCCGCGGATTGTTTTCCGCGGATATCTCCGCCTTCAGCCTGAGCAGCATCCAGAGCTGCCATCAGGCGATCAGCCAACACCCCTTTAGTTTTTTCAAAAGCCTTGCCCATGGCAGGCCAGACGGTATTTTTGAGCATCATGTTCGCCTGTACCGAGTATTGAACTCCGCTGTGATGACCGGCTTCGGCAATGCAGCGGGAACCTGTGTGTACGCCTACATTACCGTGCGCATCCACCATGGCAACCTGACGGACCTCACTATTCTTGTCTTCTGCCAGCAAGGCTTTCAAGGCTTCCGGGGCGGTTTTTCCATTTTGCATCTTATACAGTCCTAACGGACCGTAGCTGACTTCCACCATGGATTGAGTGGCAATGGCGCCGACTCCGGGCTCCGCCCAGGTGACCATCGACCCGGTGGAAAACCAATGCGATTGCACCGCCACGCCCATCTCACCGGTTTCGGGGTCGCGAGCAACGATGGAATAAGTATGTGCGAAAGGGAAGCGATTGAAGTGGGAATTGCCCTTTTGAGAGTCCATGATTTTTCCTCAAGCGAAAACGAGTAAGAATGATTTGCTTAATTATAGGCATAACATCTGATGAATGACAATGCTTCAAGCCAGGAAATAATTAAGGGATTTGGATTAGTTTTAACGATTGCGTGCGGAAAATGATGGGATAGTTGGTCGTGGTCGAATCGTAGACCACTGCATAATCAAAACCGTATTTAACAGACAGCGTATTCAACTCTTCGTCAGTGATGTGGTAAACGGTCAAATTTAATTCGGTGAGTGAGTCAAACCCCAGCAAGATTGAAACGCCGTAACAATCTGCGATACGCTGGTACCATTCGCGCATGGAAAGATCCTGAAAGGGATATGCGGCAAAATCCACCACGATGGCACGGTCCGCGAGGTAGCGGAACTCTCCCATGCGCGGGGGAGTGTAGAAAACGGCATACGCGGGGGTGTTGTTTTTGGCAAAGTTGGCAATGTCGGCAACCTCGCCCGTGGTTTTATAAAGTGAAAAGACCGGTAGTTCATATTTCAAAAAAGAGGGCGGGGTAATTGTGGTGACAAATAATAGGAAGAGGGCAGAAAACGCGAGGGGCAGAGCAGTGCCGGCGAGGATTCCGACGGTTTTGGATTTCAGTAATGTGATCATCCAGACTGCAGTGAAAAGGATCAGGAAACAGGCCCAGGTGCGGAATTCAGGTTTGTAAAAGACGGCCAATCCAAGGGTGAGGATGAAGATCACGGCATCTTGAAGCAGTTTTTGGGGCAGTTTCAGGCGCGGAAGAATTACATTTCGCGCCCATAAGGCTAGCGGGACAAAAGCCAGCGAGACCGGGGTGACCAGGCCAACTGCGGCAGAGATACCCAATAATCTGGATTCCTTGCCGGAAGGATTTTCAATCATGTCTCCAGCCCAACCGGTCAACAGCACAATACTGAACCATTTGAGCAGGTAAGGTAGACGGAACATCTGCGCCGAGGTCCACAAGCGGGAAGGCCAAACCTCAACAAAGAGATAGCCGCCAAGGCAGAGTAGCACGGTCAAGGCGCCAATGGTGATCAAGAAGCGTTTGTGAGCGAGTAAAAATTCAGAACGTTTGAGACCAAACCAACAAGCAAAACCAAACCCGAGCAGATAAACAGCGGCCTGTGCATATTGCCAATTCTCGAAGGTGGAGGGCAGGTAGTGGTGGGGATGGCGCACATATGCCACGAGGCGAATGAATTCGTCCGCGGGGATGGAGGGCTGCAGAGCGTAGGGGTAGAGCAATCCAAAACTGAAAGCAGCCAGCACCAATAGACTGATGCCGAGCGGCAGCAGTTTGCTTTTTTGCGGCTCCTTGCGAAGCCTTTTGAAGAGTAGATCAAGCATCACCACGCCAAAGAGGATCCAGCCGAGTTCGAGCCCCAGCAAAGCGTGAAAGAAAGCGGCAACCCCAAAACTCAACGCAGCGGGGATGTAGCTGCGTTTGAGGATCAGGTAGAACCCCAACAAGATTAAGGGCATGGCCAGGTGTTCGGGTTCGAGGAAGCTGCGATAAATGATGTTGCTGTAGCCCAACCAGAAAGTTTTGAGTGTTAAGACACCCGCCGCGGCCAGAAAGGCGCTAAAACGGGAGTTAGGGAAGAAGTATTGTGAAACCCTGGCGGAAATGAAAGCGATGGCAATATTGGCGGTTAAAGTCAGCAGAAATAATGTCGTCGCCAATGGAATGAGCCTGGCGAAGAAAGCGACAAATTCAGTGAAGAAGGTTCGTGGACCGTAGAGAGTAAAGGTATTGGTAAAGAAATCGTTTTTCAGGAAGGAAGGATCGAGCGCGCGAAAAATAAAAGGAAGTTGTTCCTCGGCGTTGCCGGCGCTGTAGTTGTAACCCCACAGGGTGGCGAGCAGTCCAGCCGAGACACAAAAGAGCAGCAGCGGCAGCCAGGTTGGAAAGGTTGGTTTTTTTGTCTGATCGGGATTTACTTCATCCCTGGAGGATAAGCTCATTGAACTTCCTGAAACGAATTAGATGAGTTTTCGGTTGGCTGCCGGTTGAAATGCGTTCTGTACAGCATCTGTTTCAAAAAAGCTGCCTGCGTCACCAGTGGATGCATATTGATAGACGGAGGCGGTGTAGATGCCTGTCAGGGTGGCGTTCACCAGGCTGATGCCCAGAATAAAAAGGATGGCAACTATTGCCGCGGCAACTATTGCCCATGCCTGAGCCCCAGCACTGATCAACATAAAGATGACACCCACTGCGCCAATGATCAAGACAAAGATCAGCAAATTAAAAATCAGTCCAATGCTGAAGCTGCCCACCAATTGTTCGCCCCAGGTTTTCTTGAGGTAACCAACACTGCGCTTAATGGCCTCAATCGGACCAACATCCTCGACGGCCAAAACGGGCACCACCAAGAAAGTAGCCACGTTCCATACAAAACCAATGAGTGAAACCACGATCTTTGATATGGTACTGCCTTTTTCTTTTATTAATGAAAGCAACATACCCACTGTAGAAGCAATCAGCGCGTAGAGGAAGATGGAAATAAACCGGTCGGAGGCAATCTTCAAACCGTCTCGGATGGTGGGATCCCCGCCGCGGATGCGAATCATGGCGGCGCCGACCAGTGCGGTGTTGCAGAAAAAGATAAACAAATATTGGATTAAATAGAAGAGAAAGAGGATCAGGTAATCCACGACCTGCATGCCTTGATTGGCCACGCGGCCGAAATAGCCCACGAGCAGCATGGGCACAAAGAAGACTGCCATAAGTAACAGCACAGCAATGCCTGAAAGGATGGGAAAAATAATCAGTTCGCGATCTGCTTCGAGTACTTTGGCGCTGGATTTGATCAAGGACCAACTGTTGCCGATTGAATCAAACATGTTTCCTCCGTTATTGGGGAATTGCGTCTTCGCGGCACCATCGGGCAAAAATGGCGGTGGAGAGGAAGTGCCCGCCAGAGCGTTCAGTTAAGCCGATCTCGCCAGCCTGGGTGCGGCCATTGAAATCCGCCATCATATCCTGCACGGCATAATACATGGTGACGGATGAGGCTTTAACCGCGTATGCAGTAAGCTGCACGAACAATGGATTGGGGCTGAGAATTTGTTTGCAAGATTGCAACAGGTCAGGCAG
>PNNU01000149.1 GCA_013824385.1 Anaerolinea sp. | reverse complement strand
CTTTTCCATGTAACAGTACCTTCCCGGTATCGGGTCGTAGCAACCCACACAGCATATTGATAGTGGTGGTCTTGCCGGCGCCGTTGGGTCCGAGAAAACCAAAGACTTCACCTTCTTGTACAGATAAAGAGAGGTCTTTGACAGCCAGAACGCCGTTATAAGATTTGGATAAATTCTGTGCTTCGAGAACGATGTTTGTCATGGGAATTCCTTCTAATTTACAATTGATTATTGCATTTTACTTAATACATTACGTTGGTAGAACCAAATACCAACGATGAGCATTATTGCAGAGAGCAACACCAACATGCTCAGTTCATAACCCAAAGTGTTAATCCCTTGTCCGTAGAGGATCACTTCACTCATGGCACGGGAGGCGTGTGTGGAAAGCATGATGTCGTAAGGTTGGACCACAATTCCAAAAATAGTGAACCATTCTGTGTTTGGCATCGGGAAAATTGCACCTGAAAGAAACACTAGTGGTACCATGATTGCCGTGCCATAACCGGTGGCTTCGCCTTCGTTTTTTGCAAAAGCAGCTGCGATAAACCCTGCACCGGTGGCGCCTAATCCTGCCATCATGCCGATAGTGATGGCGAGCGCCAGACTGCCGACCGGTTTGAAACCCACAAGGAACCCCACACCGAAGGTAAGCAACATTTGTACCAGCGAAAGGATCAACCCGGCCAGGGTGATGCCGCCCAGAAACTCAGCTGCATTGGTTTTACTTAATTGAATCCGTTTGATGGTGCCGTCACTACGTTCTCGGGTGAGAAAAAGGGCATTTGTGATCACCCCAAACAAGACACCGAAAATGACGATTCCGGGCATCCCGACTTGAAAATCATTCAACGTCCCAGTATTTGGGAGGAACTCCGTAACTACAGGGAGTTCTTGCTGCCAACCGGTAAGTTGGTCGGTGTAGAGCTGCAAGAGCCCCCTTAAAAAGCTTTGAGCAAATGCATAGGTATCATTCAGTGGGTCACCCAGCATCTCAATTTGAACTGGCTCAAGAAGGTTATTTTGAATGCCAGCAGTGAAATCAGATGGCAGGGTGACCAGCATGGAAGCCTTACCCTCATCCAGCATAATATAGGCCTGATTGGGAGAAAATCCTTCCAATACCGTAAAGGCGGCTTTGCCATCAAATTCTGCTTTTCGCATGACATCAATAAACCCGGCGCCCAGTTGACCTTCATCCTGATTGACAACCAAAACGGTCAGATAGTTGGCCATGCCGCTGGTTTTGCCAAATGCAAAAGAATACATTAGCACCATCATGGCGGGAAACAACAAGTAGATCAAGATAAGCTGCGGACTGCGCCACATTTCAAGCAGAGATTTGCGGACAAATATCAATGTTTTCATGTTTTATCCTGGGTGAAAAAACCACTTTCCAGAAAATCAAAAAAGCTGTTCAGGATGCGTTCTCTGCTCATCTCTTCGTCATATAACTGGTAATATCCGTTAAGGTTTGGGAAGAGCAAGGCGTCACCGAGGGCAATCATTTGAGTGTTGATCAAGCGGGTGGCAGCTTCAAGATCCACTTCTGGTCGGATCTCTCCTCGTTCATGGGCGGCCAGCAGCATCGCGCGCATCATGCCCGTCAAGGCTGTGGCTATTGGGTGTACAACCTTTTCGTGAAGACCCGGAGCATTCTGATAGGCAGCTTGTCCGAACAGGCGCACCATACCCAGTTGCTCCTGCCCCCATTCGACACCACCGCCCAGATAGGCAGCCAACCCTTCACGCAGCGGCATGGATGCGAGTTCGGCAGTATAACTTTCAAAGAGTACCACGGTCTGGCTAACCACCAGTTCAAGGGCGAACTCCAGCAAGTTCTCACGGCTGCCAAAATATTGGTAGAGAGAGCCAACAGCAACGTTGCAACGGGTCGCGACTTTTTTGATGTTCAACTCCGCCGGTCCGTTTTCTGAGGCCTCATCCAGAATGGCGAGGATGATGGCTTGCTGCTTTTCCAGATCCAGGCGGCGAAAGGTGCGTGTGATCCAGCCTTTTTCTTCGGCTTCCTGGATAAAGGGTGAAAGATTGATGAACTCAATATTCATATTATATGAACCTCATGTTCATATTAAACCATAATAAGTATAATCTTGCAAGAGTGTTTTCCTTAAAAATTCGTTGAAAGAAAAACACTTTTGATTGATATTCCGCTATAATTCTCCCTTTGGATCAAAATTATGAAAGACAGGTTTAGACGGATGATAGAAAAGAGAATATTACAAGCGGTTTTATGGGATATGGACGGGGTAATCGTCGATACATATGAAGGGCATTTTGTGTCATGGAAACAAAGCCTGGACGAAGTGGGACAAAGTTACGATGAAGATACTTTTAGGCGCACCTTTGGCATGAATAATCGATTGATCATGGCCACTGTTTTTGGACGTGAACTCGAAGAGGAGTTTATCCAAAAAGTGAGTGATCGTAAGGAAGAGATTTTCCGGCGAGATATCAAAGGCAAAGTTCAAACCCTGCCGGGTGTCATGGATTGGCTGGAAAGATTCAAAGGGATGGCGCTCAAGCAGGCCGTGGCGTCTTCCGCGCCACAGGCGAATATAGATGCTCTGCTAACCGAACTTAATATCAGAGACTATTTCCAAGCTGAAGCGGCTGGGGCAACACTCAAGGGAAAACCTAACCCGGCTGTTTTTCTGCTGGCGGCCAAACTGCTGGGTGTGGACCCGATCAATTGCCTGGTGATTGAAGATTCCATTGCCGGCGTGGAAGCTGCCAAAAGCGCTGGCAGCCAATGTGTCGCGGTGCTCACCACCAACCAGGCCAGCGACCTGACTCAAGCCGATTTGATCGTCAAGGATTTATCTTATTTAAAGTTGGAGCAGATGAATAGACTTTTTAATTGATCACTTGTTCTTTTGCTTTCGAAAGTAGACAATAGCATAAATGATCAAGATAATTACCAATATCACTAGAAAACCGATCATTATGTTCAGAGGTGTGAGTCCCATTTTTTCCTTTCACCAATATTTGGTTATTAGGTGAGGATAAAGGAATAAGTGGATAAAATTAATCTGATTTATAAGAATATTATCTATTGAAGGCTAACATAATTTTTAAAAATACTGAGTTTGGGTCAAATTCAAAACTAACTTGGGGTTATGGGCGTATTTTTAAAGTTGGGTCTCCCACAATAATCAAATTTGCAAAATGAAACTCACGAGACTCTGACCACGGATAAATAAGTGGCACATTAACGTGACTTAGGATAGCCTGACCAAAGTTCTTTCCTTGAGAAAGAGCGGTGGCAATGTTTTGACCAAAAAAACCATTCTCATTTGTGCCCAACCCCCCCGAATCATTTGTTGAACCTTCTGCGAGAAGCACCATACTTGACGGACTGTAGACAATGGATGTTGTAAAGTTTTCCTGCACATCTATATCCCCGGTGGAACAGCCGCTGGTCCAAAAAATGACTGTCTTGACAGGATTACCTTCAACCCAGGGTATGTCGATACGTCCAGAACCACCACTCCATCCATGCGCATCTACCACTGTAATATCAGCGATACCTGCGATCAGGTCTTGATAGCCTTCTTCTACAGACAGAGATGGTCCATTCAAGTAAAGACGCGCATCAACAGAATCACTTAAAGGCATCCAGGCTGTTGGATCGTTTTGCATCATTGCAATCAAGCTGTCTTGTTCTGTTTGTGATGATGCTGAATTTAATTCGTTGATTCTCATGAAAGCAGGCGGGATATTATACGCTCCTTTTCGATAATCATGATTTTTTGTGAAGTAACGATTAAGGGCATTTACCGTCTCGGTTAGGCTGCCCTTGTAATAGGGCAATACACTTGTCCATATCTCCCAGTTGATGTTACCTTCATGAATATCATATGAATACTCATGATTTCCCGGAGACACATAGTTGGGAGAAACTGAAAAAGTTCCATCCAGATCGGAATAATACTGGAAACTAATCGTTTCCTCTTCGGCTGTTGGGATGTTCGGATTAGCAGAAACACTGGTTACCCACTGATAAGCATGCGGCATATCTCCAATTAGAATTGCGCCTTCAAGTAAATGATCAGTCGATACATATAGATTTAATAAAAAGGCTCTCAATTCAGGCGGCGTATTATAGTGGTTTGTGCTTTCGATTACTGAATATCCTTCGCTGCATAAGTCGGCTTCAAACTGACTCAAACCTGCCCTGATTGGATCAGTTAGATTTGGGTCAACTAAAAGTGCAATTATAGATTGATTGTCTCCACAGATAATGCCTTCTGTCGAATTCTGCAAAACAGGAGTGGTTGTTGGAACGGTATCAGGAGTTGGTGGTGTCGTTGGGGGAGGCGTAGAGGTTTGGGTTGGGGTTGCGGAAAGAACCATGGTTTGTGCCAGACCGCATGAATTCAGCATCATTATTATCAATAATCCGATAAAGAGTTTTGTTTTCAATATTGCCTCCCAATCAAGATCTTATCTTTCAATCATTTTTCTCGCATCCTTAAAAGTATATATGATTTCCTATTTCAGCAACTTATCCCTGAGCGAAAAAGTGAACTTAATACTGAGGTGGAAGATAGATAGAGAAGAGGTGATTCGAATCTCAAAAATGGGTTCGAACAAATTATCAGGTTGATTCAAAAAAGTTCCAAATTCTTTTCGGAATTCGGAACTTCGAATTCGAGATTCTTGTTAAATATTTTTTTTATCTCAATCCGCTGTCTTTGATCAATCGCGGAACGATGGACTCCCAACCGACGGCCATGAAGTGGATGCCGCGTACGCCGGGCAGGGATTTGACTTTATCGATCATTTCGAGCGTGATCTGTACGGACTCCTCTTTGGGGTCTGCCGAAGCTTCCATACGCTGGATGATGGCATCAGGAATCTTGACTCCAGGTACCTGGCGCATGGCAAAGGCAGCCTTGACGCTGCGTATAGGCGAAATGCCTGCCAGGATGGGTACGCGCTGGGTGACGTCGCGGCGTTCAAGCGCTTCAAGGTATTGCGTAAAACCTTCAATATCATAGATCAAGTTGGTTTGCATGAACTGTGCACCGGCGTTGACCTTCTTCTCTTCTCGCATAGCCTGGATCAGAGGGGTGGAGGCATAGGGGCTGCCGGCTGCCCCGATAAAGACTTGCGGGGCGCATTTTATTTCACGGCAATCTAAAAATTGAGCTTCATCGCGCATACGGCGGATAATCCACATGGCCTGTATGGCGTCAATGTCCCAGATATCCATGCGTCCGTTGGGGGGCGGGCCGAGGCGGGGATGGTCGCCGGTCAGGCACAAAATATTGCGAATGCCCAAAGCACTGGCGCCCAACACTTCACCCTGTAATCCCATGCGTGTGCGATCCCGGGCGGCAATCTGCATCACAGGTTCGACGCCGTTTTGCAGCGCGATCAATGAACAAGCCAGTGAAGACATGCGCGGGGTGGAAGAAGGATTGTCGGTGAAATTGACCGCGTCCACGCACTCTTTAAGCATCAAGATCTTCTTCACCAGGTCATCCGGGCTGGCAGAGAGCGGTGGAGCAATCTCGGCGGTGATGGCGAATTTGTTTTCACTCAGGATCTGCTCAAGGCGTGAAACAGGAACGTGCAGGGGAGCCGGATGGGGTTGAGAGTCGCCCTTCCACCAATCAGGCTGTCTGATCTCCTTAAAGAAATCTTCCCATTTCTGTTTGCGTATTTCAGGAGTGCTGCGCAGGTAGCGGCTGATGGCCTGGATGCCGCCATGTTTACGCAGGTTATTCCAACCATCAGCTTGGGGAGAGGTGCCGACTTTGTCCCAGTCGAGTGGGGGCAGCACTTCCATTAATACATCGAGGCGTCCATATTTTTCGGCGCGTTCGTAGATTTTGTACCACACGCATGGTCGGGTCTCGTCCACGTAGCAGTGATCGGGGGTTGAGCCGCCACAGGGTCCGTTGCGCAGACCTTTGGGGCATTCCATGGGGCAGATGAGGGTGGTTTCTTGAAGGAGGCAGTTTCCACACATTCGGCAGCCAAAGAGGGCTCCCTTGACTGTCCGTTCGAGAGCTTCCTCGATCTTTTGACCGGTGGTGCGATTCTTGAACGGGTAGTAAGCCTGCTGCCAGCGTCTGGCGGGGGTAAAACCGGGCATGTGCGTCCTCCAGAGGTGCGAATTGGACTATTATACAACATTTGACTTTATATCCATTGTCAAATCTGACAGTAGTATATTAAGGAAAAAAGTTTTTATAAAAAACCGACCTAGAGGCTTAAAAAAGAAAGGTCAATTGTTGTTTGTAAAAAGCATGTTTCCAAGAATTATGGATTTTGTACTTCAAAAGATCCGATGTCGCATGGAGCAAGCCTGGGCTCTCCGCGTTGATCTACATTGAGCGAACAATCTTTGGCCGAGATTACATCTATCGCCAGACTTCCTGGAAGCAAGGAGTGAGTCACTGTGTAACCGCCGTTATCTTGCAACGGCCCTAATAACGGGTCTCCTGACATAACGACTGCACAAGTACCATCTCCGATCCAATTTGAACCATTGAGGACGAGAGAGCCGTGTTCGTTCATATTGCAGTCTGCGATTCCAAAACCTTCCAAACGCCCTATGTTATTTGAAATCAGAGTGTTGGTAAGGGTTAATTGCCCCCTGACAAGGTTTTTCTCACCGCTGCCATCAACAACCACACCACCAACGTTAGATGCACTATTTTCACTGATGGTGCTATTTATAAATTCACCAATACCATTTATATATATGCCCCCACCACTTTCATGGGTATAATTTCCGCTGACAGTGCTGTTTTGGAGGATTAAAGTACCCTGACATGCGACGTGCACACCGCCACCTTTTCCTCTGGCGAAATTGTTATTAATGACACTATTGATTAATGTAACCTTCCCGGTAATAATCTTGATTCCCCCACCGGTTTCACATTCCATATACTTTTCACCGCCCCCGATCGAGCCATTATTGCTAATTGAGCTATTGATAATTGTGAGGGTTCCTTCATTGTAAATACCACCACCAGCGCTGCCGTAATTTTCAGTGACTATTACATCTTCTAGCACCAATGTTCCAAGATTCATAATCCCTCCACCTGTGAGCGGAGGTGTTTTTGGGTTACCATGACGGATGGTCATGCCTACAAGGGAGACATTATTGTTAATTGGGATGTTGAATATACGTTGTGTTCCTTCTTCAGGGTTTTCATGTCCCTGAATAATGGTTTTCTTGGCTCCCATACCTAGAATTGTTATATTCTTACTTATTTGAATTCCAGACTCGGTAAGTACAGGATCTTTTATTTTAATGATACTGCCTGGAATTGTACTCTGAGCATCAATTGCTTCCTGAATACTTTGAAAGTCACAATTGCTGGCACATACAGTTACGCTGAGTTCTGGCGTGGGTGATAAATTGGTTATTGTGCCACAGCCAGTTATGATAATACAAATGATCAATAGAATTGCGAAAAAGCGATATGGATTCATATTGTCTCCTAGCGGCTTATTAATTATTACTATAGCATTAATAATTAATAAGTGTCGTCTTGACAACTTGGAGGATTGATTTATACTTACACTGTAAACTAACACTAGTATATAAAAAGAGGAAAAATGTCCCCAAGACCTAAAGGACGCACCAGCAAATCGGATTTACGCGAACGAGTCATTGAAGCTGCCTGGGCTCAAATTACCCGTGAGGGTGCACCGGCG
>PNNU01000148.1 GCA_013824385.1 Anaerolinea sp. | reverse complement strand
AGACAAGGCTCCGATGCTGTTCAATGGTGAAAGATTGGGAACCGGTGAACCACCTATATTGGATATAGCAGTTGATCCGATCGATGGCACCAGACCGCTTGCACACGGGCTGCCAAACTCCATTGCCACAGTTGCGCTTGCACCCCGTGGAACCATGTTCGACCCCGGTGTTTTTTATTATATGGAAAAAATTGCCACTGGTCCGATTGCCAAGGATGTCATTGATATTAGTGCCCCTGTTGCGGATAATCTGAAAAAGGTGGCGAAGGCCAAAGGCGAAAAAGTTGAAGACCTGACCGTAGTTGTTTTAGATCGCCCGAGGCACGAAAAATTGATCAATGAAATTCGCCAGGCAGGAGCGCGCATCAAATTGATCCCTGACGGCGATATTGCAGGCGCGATTATGAGCGCCATGCCAGAAACCAATATTGATTTATTGATGGGAATTGGCGGAACCCCCGAAGGAGTCATTGCAGCAGCGGCCATGCGCTGCCTGGGCGGAACCATCATGGGAAGATTACATCCACACCGCCAAAATGAAATCGACCAGGCGAAACAACTCGGCCTGGATCTTCGTAAGCCGATTTTGATGGACGATTTTATTTCTTCTGAAGACGTTTTCTTTGCCGCCACTGGTATCACCACCGGCGACCTTTTGGATGGCGTTTCGTATTTTCCAAATGGGGCAAGAACTGACAGCCTGGTGATGCGTGGATTGACAGGCACTATAAGGCGAATCACGGCAACCCACCGCTTGAACAAGCTCTCCGAAATCAGCACCATCCCCTATTAAACGATCCTTATTTACAAAAAAGAGCACCGGTTTAAACCGGTGCTCTCAATTTCTACGAGTGAATTACTTGATTTCGTAGGTCATGCTGGCGCTGGCGCTGATCACCAACTGGCCTGCCGAAATGGGCACATTTGTGACAGCGGACATGCTTCCACCCTTGGCATCGTACATGGGTGTGGGTACGTTATTGGTATATGCACTCACATATTGCAAGTCACCCAATTTGACACCAGATGCTTTAGCAATGGATTCAGCTTCAGCTTTGGCATTTGTAATAGCCAGATCACGAGCCTGAGCTATGGCATCTGCTTTATCCTGCACGTCAAAAGAAATACTGTTGATGGTATTGGCGCCGGATTTCACCACGGCATCCAACAAAGTGCCAAGTTTGGTCAAATCACGTACGGTGATGTAAACGGTATTCTCAACCACAAAATAGTTGCGAGAAACGGTACCATCCATGCCATAATCTTGCATCGGGTAAACATTAAAACTTGTGGTCTGAATGTCTTTTGCTTCCACGCCCTGGTCTTTGAGGGCTTGAGCCACTGCATTTGCTTGTGTGTTGTTATTATTTAGTGCAGTAGAAACATCATCTGCATCGGCTTTGACGCCCACATAGATATAAGCCACATCTGGAACCAGATAAACTTCGCCTGTACCTGATGAACTCAAAGTGCGTACAATTGGAGCATTGCCAGCCGCTGCCGGGGTTGTGCTACATGCAACCAGAGATACGATCACTACCAAACTTGCAAGAATTACCAAAACATTCCGTTTCATTTTTATTCTCCTTTTTATTTAACTCTACTGGTAAGACGTTTGAAATGTATAAAAGTTCCCAAAATTTAAAAAAGTAGGGGAGGTTCATGAACCTCCCCTACGATTGATGTATAAATTTTCTTAATTATTGTTATTCTATTACTTCAATAGCAATGCTGCCGATAGCCAGATCAACCTGAATGGTGATCTTATCCGCACCAGTTTTGGCTTCGGGTGAGCGGATGGTGTCGTGGTCTCTGACGTAACCATCAGGAATACTGGAACCCACTATCGCCTTATCGGTCTTGATCACAACTTCGGCACCTGCAGGCACGCGAATGACCAACTCTCCTACTGCGCCGCTGACTGCGACATCCACATCCATACCAGAAGGCAGGGTCAGGATGGTTTGTCCGACACCCATTTCAGTCGTAATTTCATTCACGTTGGTACCGGTCAGGTCAATACGCATCTGACCGACGCCCAATTCCGTGCTCAGTTCCATCGGAATTTCGGAGTTTAGATCAAAAATCCATGGACTAATGTTTGTGTTTACCGGAATAATGACCACACCGTTTCCTTCCAGCAACAGAGAGCTTTTTCCGTCAACCGGAGCAGTGTAATGCGGTTCGAGATTCATTTCTTTGGGCAAACCTGCCGAGCCGCTGATCAGCATGTCTTTGTCAGCTCCGCCAGAAAGGTTCATCTCTCCTACGGCCATGGCAAACCGGAGATCAGATGAGGTGGCTTTATCAAGTTTTTGTTCGAAGTCCACCGATTTCATGCCTACACTGAAGAAGGGTGAAAGGGTAGCCAACCACACAATACCGCCCACCAATGCCAGACCAATGACGACTCTGAACAGATTACTCCAAACAGAGCCTCGGTGTCCAAAGATCACATCCAAACCAATAGCCACCAACAGGATTGGCCAGAGTTTCAAGAAAAGTGCGAAACCACCATAGCTCAGATAATGCAGGTTTCCAAGAAGCATGACTGTGCCAAGACCCAGCAGCACCAGGGGACCCACCCAGCCATCACGACGGTAGAGGCCATCCAAACCGGCGATGATCAAGATCACGGGCCAGTATTGCATCAGGTTTTCCCAAAGTGAGCCAGAGACTGTTCCAATATTGATCAAAAAAATGAACACACCCAGGGCAACCAACAACAACGGAAAGAACAAACTTCCGGGTTTCTTATCCTTATTCTCGTCCATTACTAATCCTTTTTTGTCGCGCGAATCAAAAGCGCAATACCTGCCAACAAGATCAAACCAGCCCAGAGCACTCCGCTATCCAGCCAACCCAGCCAGGAGATATTTAACTGTTTGAGCAAGAAGAATCCGCCTGCCAACACAAGTGCAATACCAATGTATCGAGCCGTGTTTTGATTGGGTTGTTTGACAGCACTGATAAAATCGTCCCGCACCATTTCGGCGCGTTGCTTAATATCTTCCCCATCAAAGCGTTCAGGATGAGTATCGGTGTAAACATGATCTTCCAACGGTATCACGATCCACATGATCAGATAAATTACAGGGCCGAATCCACCCAACAGGGTAAGCACCACAAAAAAGAGTCTGGTGATAGTCAAATCAATATTGAGGTACTTGGCCAATCCGCCGCATACGCCGCCCAACATGTGGTCAGTTTGACTGCGATATAGTTTGTTTGTCATGGTAAGCCTCTAATCTTTCTTCGTGAAAGAACGAACTACCAGGTAGACACCCGCGGCAACAAAAGCAATAGCCCAAATCCAACCAAAGACGGAATCAACCAGGGCGCCGGACCCAATAAGGATCAAGGTTCCAAGGACAAAGCAGATTGCAGCAGGGATCCATGGCCATTTTTCATTTTTAAGATTAGGCAGCAAACCAAGCGCGGCGAAAGTCGCGCCAATACCCAGGAAGAATACGCCCCCTTGCAGCATCCCATGTCCGTTTTGGATGCCAGCTATTAATGCGATGGTACTCACTGCACCGGCAGGGATGACTGCCCACCAATTGGAAGGTTTGAGAAGATAGACACCGACAAATCCGAGGGCGATCGCACCCAGGAACATACTTCCGCCAAATTTGTTTGCAAAGTGGGGTGCCAGGTCACCACAGGCGATCAAAGCAGCCAAACCCACCAGGGTGCTTCCAGGGATCAATGCCCACCAATGTTCTTTGTTTTGTAAAACCACGTAGAGGAAAACCATGCCGCCGGCCAGAAAGAACATGGACACAAACAATCCGCCTATGGGAAGGTGAAAAATTTGCTGCACCAAGAAAACAAGCCCTGCTAAAACTAATAAACTGCCAACCAATGCTTCTTTCGATAATTTTTTCATTTGATCACTCCAATTAATTGATATCGACGGAACCCACTCCGCCTTCGTAAGAAATTTCAACTTTGTTCGCCGCTGTGCTGTAATCGGCGGATTGATACGTGTGTCCATCCTGGATGAAGCGATTAGTATCCACTTTGATGCCAGAAAGGCCGCTTGATTCACGAATGGAAGCTGCAACGCCCTGAGGGATATGCAATTTCACTTCCGCTGCTCCAGATTTAATCACCACACGAGTAAAACCAGCAGCTTGCGGTAATTTGACATCCGTCGAACTGGCGCCGGTCTCGATGTTCAATTCGGTCACCTTGAGATCTGTCAGGTCAAGTCTGGCTTCGCAAGCGCCAGAATGGACACGTAGTTGCAGTGGAATTTCGTTGGTCAGGTTGATGTTCCAGTTGAATCCTTGTTGACCAGCCGTCCATGCACCCGGGAAAATAAAGTCAGTTGGAGTGCTGATCTTCAGAAAAGCTTTACCGTTGGAGCGATGCAGTTCTTCGGTGATGCCGCCGGTGAAAGTGCCGTTCAATAATTCCTGAGGTTTCGCTCCGGAACCAATCACCATGCGTCCAGCACCGTAATTCAAGTGAATTTCAGCTTCGGTATCACTCATCATCGGTACAGAACGTTCCACCGACTCAAGCGTACCCTTTGAGAGGTAAGGTCCCAACAAGAACCAGACACCTAAAAGTACCAGCACCAGGGGCCAGAAATAACGCCAAACTCGATGATCCACTACTCCCAAATTAATCCCCAGGAGCACAACTCCCAACAAGACAATAATAGTGCCAAAAAATAATGCCGATCGTTTCATTTTTTCTCCTAAAACGTGGAACTATGACTTGCGGGGACGCAGCAGCGTGCGCAGTCCGATTAATACGCCGGCAGCCACAAGCAATAACGGCCAATAATCACCAAATGCCTTGAAAGCACCAAAGAAAGCACCGAAGATGATGAACAAAACAAGGCTGGTGCCAATAGTATCGAGAGCGGACCCCAGTGAGTAGCGGTCGCGGGCGCCTAAAAAGTGCGCCAGAATCATGCCAATACCAGAAAAGCCGGGGATCAAAGCCCACATATAAGCCCAGCTTCCCCAGTTGCCAGAAAGGTTTTGATAATAAAGAATGCCGCCGATGCCGCCCACGATCATTGCAGGTACAGCCATATCGGGTGCGCCGACGATCAAGCCAAGCACTAATAAGCCTGCAGCCACTGCCAGAATGATGGTTGGCCAGGAATAGTTGATGTTCAGCCATTGATTGAATTGGGGAACCATGTTGGCAAGGATGAAATAGATGCCCACCAAAACGAGGATGACGCCTATGGCCAAACTGGAACGCTGTGAACGATTCATAAAAACCTCCGATAATAGATCAAGTTTATTTAGATAATATACGGATGAAGATTATTAAAGTTGCATTAACATTTAGAAGAGCCATCAAGAATATTCAAAATAATCCTTGTCAGAACATATAAAACCAAAAGGATGCCGGTATATCAAAGTTCACACAAGAAGCTTTGTGTGAACTTTATTTTCAAGATAAATTATTTTTAAAAGGTTTAAAGGTACTTAGTTGCCTAGTGTTGGTGTAGCAATGGGTGTCCAAACCGGTAAAGGCGTGAGCGTGATCATGGGTGTTGGGGTAGGTACCAAAGACTGAGATTGTGCGCCAAATTGCGGACATGTAGCATCCTGATCTGAGACGCCATAAATCACACGTTCTTCAGTTGAGAGATCGCTTCCCAAGAATGTGCAAACATAATCCATCAAATCGTTGTAATCTGTGAACCAGATTCTAACGGTTTTATCCATACTGGTAGTGACTATTTTATTACCATTTGAGATGAAACCAACATTAGTAACCGCTGCGGTATGACCGCTGAAAACACGTAATTGTTGTCCTGTTGAAACATCCCACAAACGGGCCGTATTATCGGCACTACCGCTAAGCAGGGTTTTGTTATCCGCTGAGAAAACCATACTCATTATTTGACCAGTATGCCCTGTAATATGTCTAATTTTTTTATTGTCACCAAAATTCCAAACATCGATTGTGCCATCACCTTTTCCAATAGCAATCAAACTTCCATCAAGCGAGAATACCATTTCATTTCCAAACATTTCAACAGAATAATTAACCACTGATTCCGATCCAATATCCCACCAATTTGGGCCATTACTTATTGAGACCAATCTGCCATTCGGAGAAATAATGGCTGTGCCATTTTCACCATTAATGCTGCGTAATAGCTGACCTGTCTCGACATCGAATAATCTAGAAATATTATCTTCCAAAGTTGCGAGGAGCATTGAACCATCCGCTGAAAATGCTAGAGAAAAAACCATTGGATGTGGCGATGTAATTGAAATGTTTTTCTTAAGGGTGCCTGTTGATGCCTCATACAAGTTAATATCCACGACATTTTGTTCAAACTGCGAACCAATTGAAACTGCCACAAGTTTGCCATCGGGAGAGAAAGCAACTGTTTTTGAAAAAGTAATATCTTTGGAGAATTTTTGAATTAATTTTCCAGAATTAAGATCCCACAATCCTGTATTACCACTTTCTTCACCAATTAATATTGTCTTTCCGTCAGGTGAGAGAGCAGCAGACATAATGGCAGATGACACAGAAAAAGTTTTCTGCAGGTCTTCAGGGGTTATGTTCCATAAACGGATGTTATTTCCACCGGTTAGTATTTGCGTGCCATCTGAAGAAAAAGCAACGGAAGGAACTTGATTGGATTTACCAGAAAGTAACATTAATTGTTTTCCTGTTGCAACTTCCCAGACTCGGGAAGAATTGTCTTCCCCGCTTGTCACCAGCAACTTGCCATCGCTTGAAAAAGCAGCGTCCTTTACTATATCCGTATGTCCAATGAAGCTGCGTAAGACTTGACCAGTTCCTATATCATATATTTTGGGTGTTGAAGAAAAACCATCCACATAAGTATCACCATCTGGAGAAATCGCCAATGCTCCGCCGCTAATATTCAAATCGGTGTTAGGCGATCCATCAGAAGTGTTATATAAATGACCACTTGAACTGAAAACCTGACCATTCATAATAAAGAATAAATCAGATCCACCCCAGGTACCAAGAGTGGAGTAAATTTGCTTGCCGGTTTCAACATCCCACAAACGCAAAGTTAGGTCTGAGCCAGAGCCACTTGTAAGAATCTTCTTGTTGTCTGGAGTAAAGATAGCACTCTGAACTGCATCACTATAGCCACTAAGCACACGGATTTCTTTTCCGTTCGTTGCATCGATAATTACAGCAGTTTGGTTTGAAGATGCTATCACAATGAGTTCGCCATTTGGAGAAAAAGCAACACTATTTATGTTCAAATAATTTACGTTACTTGACCAGATTCTAAGTGTGGTCTTTGAATCCCAGAGTTGAAGTATACTGCCAGCATCATTTCCTGATATACCAATCAAAAAGGTTAATCCATCAGGAGAGAATGCCACACGTGACATATAACCTTGAGACGGTATAGTAAAAGGTATAGCATTTAATCGAGTCTCTGCTTCTAACAATGCGGCATCCGCGCTGGGTAAGTAGATCTTTTGTAACGCCCGGATGCTTAACAATGCTGCGGTTTGAGCATCACCTCCCTCCGTTCGCAAGATCGAATTGGCGTCAGCAGAAAGATCGAGAGATTCAATCATATAGCTGCCTGCAACGACAGTTTGTGCAACGGCAGTTAATGTTGGTGGGATTGGTGTTAAAGTTTCTCCGGCCAATTCTATTTGGAAATTGGCATTAGCAACTTCATTTTGTGCCTGTGTCATTTTAGAATTTAAGAGTAAAATCGCCACCACAGTAAAAATCAAAAACA
>PNNU01000147.1 GCA_013824385.1 Anaerolinea sp. | reverse complement strand
ATCGCCCGTGCCCATTAATGGCAGATTGTGTAATCCGTAAGTGGAACCTTTTTCAATGGCACGCTGACAATGGTCCAGCAGAGTAAAAGATTGATCTGTTAAACGAAATTCACCATACCGTTCATCCTCGCCCTCATTAAGTGGCAGCGCAATTCGAAATGGGATTTTTTCATCAAGGATTTTATAATCACCTGTTGTTTCGATATACAAAGCCGTGACATAAGGTAGCCATAATAGATCATCCGAAAAGCGAGTTCTCACTCCTCGTCCTGAAGGGGGATGCCACCAGTGCATCACATCGCCGGCTTCGTATTGCTGGCTGGCTGCATTTATTATTTGCCTGTGTGTGATTGTAGGATCTATCGGCAGCAGTGCCATTACATCTTGCAGCTGGTCTCGAAAACCAAAAGCACCACTGGATTGATAAAAACCGGTTCGGCCCCAAATACGGCAAGAAAGCGTCTGATAGATCATCCAACGATTCAAGATAATATCAGCTGCCGGATCAGGTGTACTAACTTGAATTGTGTTTAGAAATCGATTCCAGAATGTATGCGTACGTTCAAAAGCGGCACCTACAAAAGCAGGTTCATGATATTTCTTCACCAGCTCGAGGGCATGTTCTTTATCATTACCTTCCCCCAGCACAAAATAGATTTCATCTGTCGCGCCAGGTTTTAGATCCATATGAATCTGCAAAACCGCACATGGATCTTCACCTGGCGTGATGCGGGTTTCCAATCCTATTCTAAGTAATGCCACCGGCAATTTGAACGTTCCACCCCGTCCCAAAAATTCGGTCCTGTCAGCGGTCAATCCGTGTATAGACCGACTCGCAGCCAGAAAAGCAACTCTTTTGGCAAACTCGTCACTATATGGATTTGTAGCTAATAAGCACTCAAGGGTTGGATCATATTCTGGAATGATATACGCCATATTGATCGCATGTGTGGTACCCAATACCCACTCAACATATTGTGTGGCAGTAATCCTGCGAGTATGAAGAAAGGTATTTTTAAGTTTCAGATGAATGATTTTAACCGGGTCATCAGGACTCGAGAAAAGAGTTAAACATTGTTCCAAACCATGCGACGTATGTTCAAAACGGGTATACCCAGCTCCATGTACCACACGATAAGGTTGATCTGTTCCTGCTGGAAGTGGTGTGGGTGTCCAAACTTCACCTGTTTCTTCATCACGCAGATACAGCACTTCGCCAGTTGGGTCACACACCGGATCATTTGCCCAGGGGGTTAATCGGTTTTCACCGCTGTTAAGTGCCCAAGTACATTGGCTGCCGGATTCACTGACCATAAAACCAAAATTGGGATAGCCGATCACATTTACCCAGGGAGCAGGTGTTGTCTTTCTCACCATCATCCCTTTTTCATTTAAATATGCAGATTCCCAATTGATTATATACTCGCTGCCGTCTGAATTGAACCCTCCAAACCCATTGGCAAAAGTAAGTTCTTCTTCTTGAATCTTTGCAGATTCTTTGAATGATTGGTCATCGGTGATTTCATCACGTGCTGGCCCTGTGGGTATTAATGCAGGCAAGTGATGAACGGGTAGGGAATACCCGGGCAACTGATCGTCCAAAGGACCCATGACTCCATCAAGCACCAATCGGCTCGCGGTTTGAAGTAAAGCGTATTCTTCTGCTGTAATGTGGTCTCCATACAAGATGAATACTCCACCACGTTGATTGAGTTGGTCTTCCCCGTTCATCTTTGTAACCAGGCGATAAAGAGATCCATTTAATTCTGCGCCATAATCGATTTTCTGGCAGTTGAGGATGACCAAATCTATCTTGATTCTTCGGCTGCGCAAATATCGGTGAACCTGTAGTAATTCTGCGACCAGATCAATCTGAGTCGAATCATCCAACTGAACGAGCATAATGGGATAATCTCCAGAGATGCCAAATCGCCATAAACCTGATTGACCCAGGCAGTTAGAGGACAACATTTCTGCTGAAGCACGAATTGCCTTGAAAGGATACAAGAGCGCTGAAAGCACTTGTAATATATTTCTTAACATCTGAGTAGTAATTTCTTGCTTACCCATCCAGGTTTGAGTGGCTATATTGGCTTGATGATATGAACGGTCAATTATCGACCAATTACGATATTTTCTTGCCAATTCCAGAACAGACTCACGACTGTTTCCACTAAAAGTCAAGAACGCCAAATCAGCACTATTATGCGGTTCGATAATGATTGATTGCCCAAGCGCAAAAATTGGATCCAATGTGGCTCCGGTAGTACCGGTAAGGTATTTTTCTGAGGTTAATGCAATCGGGTTGTGAATTGTCCGATCACGACCGATAAACTTGTTGCGGTCTGCTTCATGGCGCACAATCGTTTCTACCCTTTTATTGACAAGCATATGTCCCATGAATATGCTTGAATCCTGATTAGAACGTGGTCTACGGGTAAAGATCTGCAATCCAAGATCTGGAAGGAACTCACTCTCAATGAATAATTTGTTAAATGCTGGATGCCTTGAATCTGCCAATTGAGAGTTTAAGATCACTTCACCATAAGAGGTCAAACGCAGGGTTCGGTATTGCTCAGAATGGTTATGAAGATGTATACGCCGAATTTCCACTGGATCGTCAGGTACTACCAATATTTCAGTGTTTGAGTCAATCTCATCTTGCGTTCGTCGAAATGCTGCCATGTGTGCAAAATAGGTCACTTGCATATCCGCAGCTTCAGCCGGAATAGGTTGGTGACAAGCCGACCATATTTCATTCACTTCGACCAAATCACGTTGGATATCTTGAATGTAAATCCAGGTTCCCCACGGATCCATTACGCCATCCGGCTGCCAGCGAGTGAGGTCGGTGCCATGCCATGAACTGTAACCTCCACCCATGTTTGAAATTAACACGCTATAGCTGCCATTTGAAAGAAGGTGCATTTGCGGTATGGCAGTCTGTACGGGTACCGTCCAGGGAACGATTTCTACCGGCGCAATCGTTACACGCTGTGTGCCTTTTACGTCTTCTCCGTATGGGTCTTGAGTCTTGATCGTATGAGGAATTTGTTCTTGCAAAACCAATTCCACACTTTGAATACGGGGGTCAGTATGCATTCGCTTTACCATAATATCGTCGTGGAAAAAATTATCCATGGCCATCAATATCATGCCCTGATGGTGTGCCATATATTCACTTACGATCACAGATTTTTCATCTATATGCAATCTATCTGGCGTAAAATCAATTGATTCATAAACGCCATAAAGGCCGATCATCCCTAAATTGATCAAGTGATCAATGTTATGAATCACTGCGTGTGGAGCGTAACTTACCGCCATCAATGAAGCATATGGCGAAATAACCAGATCGTCAGCCAATCCACGTTTGAATCCCAACCCTGGAACACCAAAAGCACGATATTGATAATTTAAACTAGCATCAAACCGATAAAAACCGGACTCTGAAATCCCCCAGGGAACGGCTTTGGATTTTCCATACGCGATTTGATGTTGTACTGCACCGAGTGTACTATCAGATAACAATGTTCCTGGATAGGAACGCAGGAAAAGTGGAGGCATCAAGTATTCAAACATGGTTCCGCTCCAAGACAGGAGCACATAAGTTCCCCCAACTTGGGTTACCGGCCGTCCAAGGTGCAGCCAATGTGATTGAGGTACATCCCCTTTGGCTATTGCAACTACAGACGCAATTCTGGATTCTGACGCAAGCAAGTCATAATAATTTGGATCCATGGAACCTGCATCGAGGTTATACCCGATATGGAATACTGACCGCTGATTGTGATATAAAAATCGGAAATCCATTTCATTGGTGTATTGTTCTGACCGTTCCATGATAAATAAAAATCGATTTGTTAACATTTCTGCATTATTATCGACCTTCGCCAAAGAATTGGACAAATCCTCCAGCCAGGTTTTTGCTATAGCTAGAAGTTCTTTTTGCGTGGGTGTTTCACTCACTAAAGTCAGACGATTTTGCAAAGAATGGATGAAAGGTAAAGCTGTTAAAACATGTGATTTTACCTGGTTGAGCGGCATATTAATTGGGAGACTATTTCTAATTTCACTAATAATCGATATAAACCCGGCATCCAAAAAGTATTCAGGCATATTCTCAAAGAAAGGAACCCAGGGAACTAATTCAGTAATCGTGCGCCGAACCGCTATATGGTGCCGTTCTACTTGCGCAGTTACTTCCTGGAGCTTTTCCAATGTATTGAGTGAAAACGCGGATCTCCCAACCTTTACAAGTTCCATCAGCTTTGCTGATATATCCTGCCAAAAAGGTCCACTGGCATGTTTAAACAATCGATACCATTGCTCTGGATGAATGCGGACAGCTAATATATCTGCATGAAGTTTATTTAAGTTTTGATTTAATACTTCAACTTGTTGGTTAAATTCAGGCTTGCGCATTTCTTTTAACATCTCAGAGAGATTGGAAAGTGTGTCAAGGTAGCCTTGCCACAAATCCCAGCGAAATATCGGTTGCCCAAGGATATCTTTACACGCTTGTGATGTAACTATAAAACTGGCTGCTAAATTTCCACTATCCACTGTTGAAACATATCTTGGCCGTAATGGTTGGAGAGTCTGTGTATCATACCAATTCAAAAAATGACCTTGATAACGTTCCAATTGATCCAGTGAATCCATAGTGGTGGATAAACGTGTTGCCAATGCAAGTTGATCAAGATACCCAAGATCGTACGCCGCCAAAGTTGAGGTGAGCAGCAATCCTATGTTCGTTGGTGAAGTTTGATGAGCAATTATGCCAACTGGTGATTCTTGAAAATGGTCCGGGGGCAGCCAATGGTCTCCTGGACCGACAAACCTTTCAAAAAACCCCCATGTCCGTCTTGTGATCTGACGTAAATGGTTAACTTGATCCTCATTTAAAGTAACTTTTTTTTGTACGATGGGTCGGTTGATCCACCACACAATTATGGGAGACAATGTCCAAAGCAGTAGTACAGGTGAAACAATAAATATTGCTAAAGTTTCAATGCTGGGGTGAGGATAGGGAAAGAATTTGAGCCAGGCTAGCAGTGTGATCGCAAGAAAAGTTGATGCCGCCATTTTTTGCCAAGCCAGGTTTCGACGTGCTTCGGATCCAAAGATTTTAGCGGTTTGAGCTGCAGTGGTCCACTGCAAAAGGTTGCGTCGACTGACAAACAACCGATAAAGCGTGGTAAGGATTGCATCAAGTGAGGTGTAGGCTTCATACGGCAAAAAGGTTATAGCCAACAACCAGCGTAGTACATTCCATCCCATGGGGCGGAAGGCAATACGGATATCCTCTCCACCCAGAACAGACATGGTACTACGTGCGAATCCCGTAAAGATGGGAACACCCAAGGTTAACAATACAATTGAGATCCAAAGTAAATTAAAGCCAGGTTGAAATATCGCTCCAAAAACAATTAGTACCATTAGAGATGGGGCTAACAAGGCACGCCGCAGATTATCAAACATCTTCCAGCGGTCAATTTTTGAGAAGACCATCCCTGGTGTATTCGATCTGAGCAACCAGGGTAATAGCTGCCAATCTCCGCGGATCCAGCGTCGCTGGCGCATAACCTGAATGAAATAATTCTGCGGGTAATCTTCGATCATGGTGATATCAGTCACAAGTCCCGCACGCCCCATCACCCCTTCCAAAAGATCATGGCTGAGGACTGTGTTTTCAGGAATCTTATTATGGATACTGCGCATAAAAGAATCTACATCATAGATCCCTTTGCCCACAAAGCTTCCCTCACCAAAAAAGTCTTGATAGGCATCAGACACTGCAAGTGAATATAGATCCAGGCCTGCATCACCGCTAAAAAACCGTGTGAACCACGAATGATTGGCGCTTCTGGGATGGATTTCCATGCGTGGCTGCAATACGGTGTAACCTGAAACAACTTCACCAGTTTGTTCGTCAAAAACAGCCTGGTTTAGGGGATGGGCTAATGTTCCCACCAATCTGCGCGCCGCTCCCCGAGGGAGAATAGTATCCGAATCCAGAGTGATTACAAAACGAATGCGAGATAAATCAGTCAAATCATCAGGAGCAGTAATAAAGGTTAGATTTTCGCCTACACGAAGAAGGCGGTTCAACTCAAAAAGTTTTCCCCGTTTACGTTCCCACCCCATCCACTTACCTTCTGACGAATTCCATAATCGTTTACGATGTAGAAAATAAAACAATGGTTGGCTGTTACTCGGAGAAAGTTCATTAGATTCTGTTGATATTCCTTTGACCGCTAGATTGTTAATGATTTGCCTTTTATATTTACGGTTTAAGAATTCGATGGAAGCTTTGGCATACTGTACCAAAATATTATCTTCCGCAGAGGCTTCAGTATCTGAATCACGAAAATCGGTCAATAAGGCAAAACTTAATCCTGGTTCAGGATTACGCAAATAATGCAATTCCAGTTGTTGGGTAAGTGAATCAATATCACTTCGACTGTTGATCATCGCAGGGATGACCACCAGAGTTTGAAAAGAGTCAGGTATTTCATCTTTAAAATCCAACTTTGGCAAGTTTCGTGGTGGGATTTTTAAGGTAATCACCCAATTCACCAGGCTTGAAGCTATGGTCAACATTGGATTTGTCAAAACCAAACATAGCAAAGAAAAAGCAATCCAGGCAACGGGTGTCGGCAATAAAGACTGACGAGACATTCCCGTTAACGGAGGAATGCATAAACAAATCAAGACAAAAATCAACAAAGTAATGATGGAAATTAACCCAATGCCAAAAAAATAAACGCCTGAATTGTGTTTGAATATCCAGTCTTTTCCTTTTTTGTTCCGGTCGGGCTTGTAGCCTATTTGTTTTTCAAATTCAGCCCGGTTTATTCCAAACAAAAAATCGCCAATGTGTTTTTGTGTGCCATTTTTGGTAAAAAGATTCCCATCTTCATTTTTTTCTGAAGAACGAGCCATCTCAACCAATACTTTACCAATTTCATTTTCGTCGCGAACCAGACTTACCGAAAGCCTCTCGATTTCCTTTCGATACATGTCACGTGTTTTAAAATCCATTTGCGCATATTTATTAGCTGGATCTTGCCTAAGGGTTTGCTCAAGACAGCTGGCTGATTCAAAGAACTCGTTCCAACTTAATTCAGAAATCGCTCGTAAACTAAGTATCACATTGGCAATTCCGCTGTTGGCAGTCTCTTCGCTGGTGTCATCAAGTGTTACCGGGGCTTGCTCCCTGGTTATATTATCAGGAAGGTAGATGGGTAACTTCGGTTGTTTCTTGGGATTAATATTGAGCAACAATTCATGTGAGAGAAATTCAATCAAACTGTATCTCAAGAAAATCGGTAATGCCCAAAGTTCGCCCATGGATAGTGGAACACTGGTCTGGAACTCATTTAGAAGGATAATTAGATCGTTTGAATCAAACAGCATTTGTTGTGATGACAGGATCGCCCGTGTCAATCCATAAATCCGCGGGAACCCCTTAAATGGACCGATGGCCAACTTTGGCAGTTGAAGATAGAAACTTGAAGGCAGGTCTTCTCTTATCTGTTGTATGGATTGGCGAATGATATAGTAATTATCCAGCATCCATTCAGAGGTATGTGATAATGCAATTTGATTTTGAGATATATCTCGAAAATACTGATGTGCGTCTGCCAGCCAGGTATTGTGTTGCGCGAGATCATGCCCCGGGATATCACGACTAGCGAGCTGGTTGTCAGCGGCTCGTTTTTTTGAGCCTGGAAC
>PNNU01000146.1 GCA_013824385.1 Anaerolinea sp. | reverse complement strand
CATAGGTAGATTATGATGGCAAAACAAAAAATTCGAATTCGCTTGAAGGCTTATGATCATCGTGTTCTTGACCAATCCGCAAAACGGATTGTCGAGACAGCCGAACGCAGTGGTGCCCAAGTTGTTGGCCCAGTGCCCCTTCCGACCAGGATTGAAAAATTCACTGTTCGGCGCTCAGCATTCATTGATAAAGATTCACATGAGCATTTTGAAATTCGTACCCATAATCGATTGATCGACGTACTCGATCCAGATTCCAAGACAATTGATATGCTTATGCGTCTCAATATGCCTGCTGGTGTGGATATTGAAATTAAGATCTAAAGCAAGTACCGCGAATTCGTTTTTGTGATTTCGGTAGATCACCTTAAAAAATAGAAATACACCTCGCTGTTATGCTCCTTTTGGAGTATAATAGCAAGGTTTTGGGTGTAAACCCAAAAAGGCAATTCAAGAGTGGTTATGTGAGCGCACCAGACAAAAATCAAAAGTGCCGCAGCAAGCCACTGACTGAATTGTGCAGGGATGATGCAACCAAGCCCAGGTTGACAGTCCTCGACAATAAAGCTTGAAGGAGAACAACTGAGATGTTTAAAGGGCTGATCGGAAAGAAAATCGGCATGACCCAGATTTTCGATGAGAGTGGCGCGGCAGTACCTGTGACACTTATCGAAGCTGGGCCTTGCTTCGTTACCCAGATAAGACGTGTTGAGACCGAAGGGTACTCTGCCGTCCAATTGGGTTTCGAAGAAGTAAAACCGAAGCGCTTGGCAGGTGGTGAAATGGGTCACCTCAAGCGCAACAACCTTGCTCCTCTTAAATACCTGAAAGAATTCAGAACCAGTGATGTTCAGGTTGCTGAGGGCGACAAGGTGGATGTCAATCTTTTCACAGTTGGTGATAAGGTTGATGTTGCTGGCGTTAGTAAGGGTAAGGGCTTCGCTGGAGCCGTGAAACGCTATCATTTCGCTGGTGGACCAAAAACACATGGTCAATCCGATCGATGGCGTGGACCTGGTTCCAATGGCGCCACAACAACCCCCGGTCGTGTTTATAAAGGTTCTCGCAGACCTGGTCATATGGGCGATGTAGCCGTGACTGCGCAAAACCTTAAAGTTGTCCTGGTAGATGCCGAAAGAAATGTGATCGGTGTCAACGGCTCCGTACCTGGTGCACGCGGCGGCCTCGTCATCATTAACGCAGCGCGGAAGAATTAATTTTTCCGGGACCGTTTACCTGGACTAAGGGAGCATATGACAATGGAAGTTGAAGTCTTAAACATGGAAGGCCAAAAGGTCAGCACGCTTGAATTGCCTGCTGAAATTTTTGAAGCCCCAATTAATGTTGATCTCATGCACCAGGCTTTCGTCCGCCAAATGGCGAACGCTCACCTTGGAACGCATGAAACCAAAACGAAGAGTTTTGTCCGCGGTGGTGGAAGAAAACCCTGGAAGCAAAAAGGAACCGGTCGAGCCCGTCAGGGTTCATCCCGTTCAGCGCAGTGGAGAGGCGGCGGTAAGATTCATACCCCTCACATGCGCTCATATGTGCAGGCTATGCCTCACAAAATGCGCCAGGCTGCTTTACGTTCAGCTTTATCTGTTAAAGCATCAGAATCACAGATCGTGGTTGTTGATGATTTGAAGCTTGCTGAACCTAAGACCCGCTTGATGGCACAAGCTTTGAACGTTCTGGTCGGTGGTTATACCGCTCTGGTTTTGATCCCCGCTACTGAATCCTATGAAGGTATTATTCGCTCTGCTAATAATCTTACAGACGCCAAAGTGTTGTCGGCTAATTACCTCAACATCCGTGATCTGTTGGTTTTTGACAAAGTGATCATGCCTCTTTCAGCCCTTGACTTGATCAAGGCAAACCTGGGATAGGAGGAGAATACAATGAGCTCAATTTACGAAGTACTCCGCCGCCCGATTGTGACTGAAAAATCAAACTACATGGTGACCAAACTTCACCAATATGTTTTTGAAGTTGCCGGTGACGCCAACCGAACCCTTGTCAAGGATGCGGTTGAGAAGATTTTTGATGTCAAAGTTGTACGGGTGAATATCATCAATGTTCCTGCCAAAACCGGTCGCAAAGGCCGCAGCCGCAGAATATCAGTGGTCAACCCCCAATACAAAAAAGCTTTGATCACCCTGATCCCTGAGGACCGAATTCCGATTTTTGAAGGGGTAGAGTAATGGCTATTAAGATTTATAAACCTACAACTCCCAGCCGTCGTAATATGACCGGGTACAGCTTTGACGAAATTACTAAAAGCAAACCCGAACGTTCTTTAATCGTATTACGCAAGGCTCATGCTGGCCGTGATAACAAAGGCCGCATTTCCGTTCGCCACCAGGGCGGTGGAGAACGACAGTATATCCGTATGGTGGATTTCAAACGTAATAAACTTGGAATCCCCGCTCGTGTGTCTGCGATCGAGTACGATCCCAACCGCACAGCCCGCCTGGCGCTGCTTGTTTATGCTGATGGTGAAAAACGCTACATTATTGCCCCTCTCGGTTTGAAGGTCAATGACACCGTTATGGCTGGCCCAACTGCTGAAATTCGTCCAGGCAACAGCCTGCCCATTTCCAGCATTCCGGTGGGTACCATGATCCACAATATTGAGATGAAGGAAGGCAAAGGCGGGCAGCTTGTTCGTTCAGCCGGAACCTCAGCTCAATTGCTCGCCAAGGAAGGCGACTACGCACAGGTGCGTATGCCCTCTGGTGAAGTTCGCTTGATCCGTCAGGTGTGCTATGCCACAGTAGGCCAGGTTGGCAATACTGATCATAGTAACATCAAACTCGGCAAAGCTGGACGCAAACGCCATATGGGTATCAAACCGACCGTCCGTGGTACTGCGATGAGCCCCCGCGACCATCCACATGGTGGTGGTGAAGGCCGTCAGCCTACCGGTATGCCCGGTCCGAAAACACCATGGGGTAAACCCACTCGTGGTTATCGCACTCGCCGTAACAAGGGCAGCAACCAGTATATTGTGAGACGCCGGAACGCCGGTAATCGATAAGATGCGGTTGATCTTTATCGAGAAAGAAGGACGAGGATATGTCTAGATCGCTTAAAAAAGGGCCGTTTGTAGCCCCAAAGCTTTTGAAAAAAATTGAAGCAATGAACGCCAAGAACGAGAAGAAAGTACTGCGCACCTGGAGCAGGGCCAGCACAATCTTCCCGCAGATGGTTGGTCATACCATTGCTGTTCATGATGGACGACGGCATGTGCCCATTTACATCACCGAGAATATGGTGGGTCATCGTTTGGGCGAATTCGCCCCCACCCGCCACTTCCGCGGCCATGCCTCAGAGAAATCCACTGGAGCGAAATAACCATGGCTACTGATATTCGCGCCGAGTTAAAGAATTGCGGTGTTTCGGCTCAAAAAACCCGCCTGGTTATCGATATGGTTCGTGGCAAGAATGCCGTTGAAGCATTGGCGACTTTAAAATTCGCCAACAAAGTGGCAGCCATGCACGTGGGCAAATTGATTTCCTCCGCAGTTGCAAATGCTGAAGAGAATTTCGGCGTCAGCCGGGAAGATCTCGTCATTTACAAGATCACTGCTGATGAAGCTCCCACACGTAAATGGCGCCGTTTTGGAGCCCGCGGTCGTTTCAAACCGTTGTTGAGACGCTCTTCTCACATCACGGTTGTGCTGCGAGAAAAAGAATAAATTCGAGAGGGGCAGAGAATAGATCTGCTCCCATGAAATAGACACCAGGAGAAATTATGGGTCGAAAAGTTCATCCAATAGGTTTTCGTCTTGGCATCAACCAGCCTTGGGAAGGCAGATGGTTCGCTGAAGGAGCAGAGTATCGCATTCAGCTCCATCAAGACATCGTCATCCGCAAAATGGTTGCAAAAGAAGCTGAAAAAGCTGGTATTTCTACCATCGAGATCGAACGGTACCCCGGCAAAGTCAAGGTATCGATTCATACCGCCAAACCCGGTATTTTGATCGGCAGAAAAGGTGACTCAGTTAAGAAGATCCGCACCGATCTTGAGGCACTGACTGGCAAGAAAATTGATCTCGAAATCAAAGAGATCAAGGCTCCTGATTGCGATGCATTATTAGTCGCAAAGAACATCGCCGGACAGATCGAACGACGTGTCAGCTATCGCCGTGCCATGAAGCGTGCTTTACAGCAGGCTATGCGCCAGGGCGCTGAAGGAATCAAGGTTTCAGTCTCCGGCCGTTTGAGCGGCGCTGAAATGGCTCGTATCGTTTGGATGCGTGAAGGACGTGTTCCTTTGCAGACATTGCGCGCCAACATTGATTTCTCACGTGCTGAAGCAATGACCACCTACGGCCGTATCGGCGTCAAGGTGTGGATCTATAAAGGTGAAGTTTTACCCGTTGTGGAAGAGAAAATTGAGTCCACCGAGGGTGTATACGTAAGTGAATAGACTCTACACTGGGTTGTTAGTCCAGGGATTACGAAAGAGGTAGTAGCTATGTTGATGCCAAAACGTGTTAAATGGCGAAAGACAATGCGTGGCCGTATGACCGGTGTCTCGCTGCGTGGCGCTGAAATGACCTCTGGTGAATATGCCTTACAGGCTGTTGAACCAGGTTGGGTAACTGCGCGACAAATCGAAGCAAGCCGCCGTACCATCGTCCGTGCAATGAAACGCCACGGTAAAGTGTGGATCAGGATTTTCCCTGATAAACCATATACCCATCGCCCCCCTGAAACCCGTATGGGTAAAGGTAAAGGCAGCGTGGAGTATTATGTCGCAGTCGTGAGACCGGGCAGAATTATGTTTGAGATCAGTGGCCTTGATCATGACGAAGCTCTTGAAGCTTTGAAACAGGCCGCGTATAAATTCTCGATCAAAACCAGAATTATCGCTCGTAATCAGCCTGCAGGAGAGAGTTTATGAAAACAAAAGAAATCAGACTCCTGTCAACTGGTGAATTAAAGACCAAACTTGAAGATGCCCAGCATGAATTGATGAATCTCAGGTTCCAGGTAGTAACAGGTCAATTAACAGACACCAGTCGGTTAAAGATCACTCGTCGTGAGATCGCAACATTTGAAACTATGCTGCGCGAACGCGAACTGAGTATCAATTCGGAAGGTGGAAAATGAACGAACGACGGCGTATGACTGGAACGGTTACCAGCAACAAAATGATGAAAACCGTTGTCGTTAAAGTGGACCGAACCTATCGGCACCCACTTTATCGAAAAGTAGTTCACGCATCCTCCAAAGTCAAGGCCCATGATCTTTTGGGCTGCAATATTGGTGATGTTGTGACAATCGTTGAGGTTGCCCCAATTTCACGCGAAAAAGCATGGGCTGTTGAAGCCATCGTGAAGCGTGAAGGCAAGTCTCTCGATATCGTAACCGAGGAGGCAGTTGAATGATTCAACATGAGTCTCGGCTAAAGGTAGCAGATAACACCGGCGCACGTGAATTGCTGGTTATCCATGTTACCGGCGGTTCTACCCGTAAGTGGGGCGGAGTTGGTGATATTGTTGTCGCCACTGTAAAATCCGCTGCACCCCAGGGTTCAATCAAGAAAAGCGAAGTGGTGAAGGCTGTTATCGTTCGCACCGCCAAAGAATGGCGTCGTGAAGATGGCTCCTCCATCCGCTTTGATGACAATGCCGCGGTGATCCTGGATGCGGACGGTCAGAATCCTAAGGGTACACGTATCTTTGGTCCTGTGGCGCGTGAATTGCGTGAAAAGGGCTTTATGAAGATCGTTTCGCTTGCCCCGGAAGTTCTTTAAACCAGGAAAATAGGAGCGATCAAATGAAACTCAAGATTCGCAAAGGTGATCAGGTAGAAGTCATCAGCGGCCAGAAAGATGATAAGGGCCAGCGCGGTGAAGTGATCAAAGTTATGCCTGAAGTTGAACGTGTTGTCGTGCAGGGCATCAATATGCGCACAAAACACCAACGGCAGGTTCAATCTCAGGGTCGCACGGTCAATCCTGGCAAGGTACGTTTTGAAGCACCTGTCTCCGTATCCAACGTGATGATTGTTTGCAAAAAATGCAACAAACCCACACGAGTGGAATTACTTCGCGAAGATGGCAAATCAAAGCGTGTCTGCAAGGAATGCAACGCGATTATCGATGATTAAGCCGTTTGGGAGAGTGTTTTAATGAATATTATGAAGGAACGTTACCAGAAAGAAATCTCACCGGCTTTGATGAAAGCGCTGGGTCTGACCAATATCATGCAGATCCCCCGCATCACAAAAGTTGTCGTCAATATCGGCCTCGGTGAGGCGATGGATAATCCCAAGGCACTCGATGCTGCGGTGATTGATTTGACCACCATTACCGGTCAAAAACCGGTGGTGACCAAGGCACGCAAAAGCATTGCGAACTTCAAACTTCGCGAAGGCCGCGCCATTGGCACAGCAGTCACCCTGCGTGGCGACCGCATGTGGTCCTTCCTTGATCGCTTGATGAATATTGTGCTGCCCCGCGTACGTGATTTCCGCGGTGTTTCACCTAATTCATTCGATGGTCGTGGAAACTACACTCTCGGGTTGAGAGAACAAATCATCTTCCCTGAGATTGAATACGATAAAGTCGATAAGGTCCGTGGTTTGGAAATAACGATCGTCACCACTGCCACGACGGATGAACAAGCGACAGCTTTGCTGGCGTTGCTTGGCATGCCTTTCAGGAAGGACTAATATGGCATCGAAATGCATGGAATATCGTGAACTACGACGTAAATACGTATATCAAGTACGGAACCGCTGCAAACGCTGCGGACGTCCGCGCGGTTATATGCGTCGATTTGGACTTTGCCGTATCTGCTTCAGAGAGCTTGCTCTCGAAGGCCAAATCCCTGGCGTGACGAAATCATCCTGGTAAGAGCCAGCTCGGAGGAAGAAACATGAGTGTTAATGATCCAATTGCTGATATGTTGACCCGTATCCGGAATGGCACAATGGCAAGCCAATCCGTTGTGGCTATGCCTCAATCAAAAATCAAGGGCGAAATTGCCCGAATTTTGAAAGAGGAAGGCTTTATCGAAGGATATGAAATTGTCGAGAGTGATAAACCTAGTGTTCAGACCCTTAGGGTGAAACTGAAATACGTAGGCGAACGTCGACAACGTGCTTCAGTGATCACTGGTCTCGAAAGAATCAGTCGACCTGGACGGCGTGTTTATACGCAAAAACAAGATATCCCCTGGGTACTTGCAGGCATGGGTATCGCGATCCTTTCCACCCCCAAGGGTGTGATGACCGGACAGAGAGCACGTCAACTAAATGTTGGCGGCGAATTACTCTGCAAGGTCTGGTAGCCCGGTGGAATCAAGGAGGATTACTACATGTCTCGTATAGGTCGCTTACCAGTGGATGTTCCAGAGTCTGTAAAAGTCGAACTTAAAGGCTCTGACCTCCACGTCAAAGGTCCAAAAGGCGAAATGGCGCGCAGTTTTTCACCTGAGATGGGAATTACCTTCGAAAATAACCAGATCCTGGTTACTCGAAGTTCCGATCTCGCGCCAATCCGCGCTTTGCATGGCACTACACGTGCCTTGATCAATAATATGGTTACCGGTGTTTCAACCGGTTTTGCCACTGAACTTGAAGTTGATGGTGTTGGTTACCGTGTGGAGATGGATGGCGTCAAACTTGCCCTCTATGTTGGATACTCCCATCCCTTTATTATCGATCCTCCCGAAGGAATTTTCTTCGAAGTGGATAGCAAAACCCGTCTCGTAAGAGTCTGTGGTTATGATAATGAAGTCATCGGTCA
>PNNU01000145.1 GCA_013824385.1 Anaerolinea sp. | reverse complement strand
AAAACGGGTTTGTCAAGAGCTTAATGCATAAGTGTCCTTATACCTGCGGATTAACCATCTCAAAAGATAACAAAAAACTTCCCGGCTAAGAAAGGAGTTAATTAGTTTACCATAGTGAGGTAAATAATTTAATCTAAAGTGTACGTGACAAAAATAAGATAATCGAGTTTTAGTCGTTTTTTTCAAGCCAAAATTTTGGCGTTCGCTAGCCGAAGCACTGTGCCTTAATGATGAGCGGGAACGGTTACGACTAGCCTAGCAACGCACATGGGGCAAGCATTCTTGAGATAATCGCTTGCTATTGGATGCGTGTCTGCGTTGTTATTGCAAAACTGGCGTTTAAACTATTCGAGCCATTGACAAAGTTTATCCTCATACCTCGTCAATGCTCGTAGCATATCACAATCCAAGGCATGAACGTGAGTATTTACTCACCTTAGAACTAATTCGGACAATGCAGGATAACAGATATTGTCTTCGACTATGCTGTTACTGGCAAATCAAAATATCTACTCTATTCGATAAGTGTGAACAGACATCTGAAAGTTCGATTTTGAGTCAATTGGAAACACAGCGAATAATGCACCTCATTATGAAGTTTGTCTTTGCTTTCCCATATATTTTTTTCTCGCCTCAACTATTACTCACTTGGGTGCTTTCTCATTGATGTTGTCGAACCGGAAAATAGGAACCACAAAGTCAAGGTCCCACTTTATCGTTTACATTCGGCTCTATCCCGTTTATGGTTGTCACATCCTCCCATTTCTTCCAAAGATAAACTTCGGGATGAATCAGGTTAGTCATTTTGACTGGCGAATTCATATCCACGGGCTTGCAGCTTGAAGAGGTGAGCAAACTTTCCGTCGGCCATGATAAGTTCTTCATGCGAACCGAACTCCACGCATTTGCCATTATCAAGAACTAGAATCTCGTCAGCCACTCTAACGGTGGAAAAACGATGAGAAATAAGCAACGTAATTCGATTTTTGTTATTATCTATTAAATCTTGAAAAACATTAAGTTCTGCCTCCGCATCCAGAGCAGCAGTAGGTTCATCCAAGACCAATATGTTTCCGTTTCGAAAGAACGCTCTAGCAAGAGCTAATTTTTGCCATTCACCACCGCTTAGTTCAGTTCCATCTTTGAACATTTTGCCAAGCATCGTTTCATACTTGTTCGAAAGAAGGTTAATTGTAGCATCTGCTCCACTTCTTTTGGCAGCTTCCTCGATTTCCACAATATTGGCCATGTTATCTACCCTTCCAATACCAATATTCTCTTTGGCCGTGGCATAATAGTCGCCAAAGTCTTGAAACAACACGGCTATATGCTTTTGGATTGATCGGGGACTATAATCACTAATATCCTTGCCATTAAGGAGGATCTTTCCTGAAGAAGGCTTATAAAGGCAACATAAAAGTTTCACTAGAGTTGTCTTCCCCGAGCCATTTTTCCCAACTAGGGCCAAAGATTGTCCACAGCAAATCTTGAAGGAAATATTATCAAGTACTATCCGACTTGTTCCTGGATAAGCAAAAGAGACATCGCGGAATTCTACTACCTCAATCGGCTCACGCCACTGTTTGCCCGCTGAGAGATTACGATTGGATAGTGAAAAAAACTCAAACAGGTTGTGGAGATAGAGTGAGTTAGAGTATAGGCCATTCAAGCTACGGAGGAAAGCCTGGATTTGACCCTGTGTAACTGAAATCGTCTGTGTATATAATGCAAAGTCACCGATAGAAAGTGCGTTTGTACCGACACGCAAGACCACATACCCTGTTGCCAGAAGCCAGCCCAGAATTGAACCTGCTGATGCTAATACATTGCTGAAATTGTGCTTCAGAATAAGCCCTTTGTTTTGACTATAAAATTCGGCAAAGAGCAATTTATTTAGATTAAGAAAATAGTTCTCCAATTCAAATAGGCGAATTTCCTTTATGAACCAATTGGAAGTCAAAAGTGTGCCATAATAATTCCGTTTGCGTAATTCCGGGGCGCGTTCTCGCAGCATCCAATAATTCTTAAACCCATAACGATTATCAATAATTATCATTGGTAGCGCACTGATTAATATCAGGAGCACGATTGCCCAATGAAGACCGAATAGCATTGCCGCCATTGAAGAAAACGTGATAACGGTTTGGATTAAGGAGAAAAGTTGTGAGACAATACTAAGTGGACGGTAACCAGCTTCTTGGTAAGCATTCTGTAGCTTGTTATAGAACTGCTCGTTTTCGAAAAAAGCAACCTCAAGGCAATTTGCTTTTTCGAGAATTTTAATGTTGATATGATTGGTTAGAAGCTCTCCCAACAATGTACGCATGGTCTCTTGCGATGCTGATAGTAAGTTGCCCAACAAAAACAGACCAGCTTGTGCCGCAACTAAAATTAAGACATGCGTCAAACTTTCCCTAATGCCCGATGCTACCACATCTATCAAGAGTTTGAAAACCCATAATTGAATCGCTGGTATGCCGCCTTGAACGATATTCAAGATGCCGATTAGTAAAGTATAGCCAGCGTGACATTCCCAAGCCAGAGAACCTGCCCGGTAAATAGTGGTGATAAAATCCCATGCTTTGGTATGTACGGCGGAGTTAGCTGAAGCGTTAAACTCCATTTTCTGCTATCGCGAGCAATTCATCAATTCTACGCTTCGTCAGAAGGGCTTCTTCTGGTGTGAGGTTGGCTATATCTTCCGGTTTCTGCTGTAATAGCCTCAACACATGGAGCTTTGCAGAAGCTTGTAATTCTAACTTGAATGCTTCGCAATGATATACTGTTCGCACCCCGGAATCTCCATTAATTTGCCAGTTGAATCCCGCACAAGTAGCACAAATTTTGTTCCACCTGCACGCCGCACATTTTTTAGGCCCCCATGATTTTTGATGGTTTACCAAATTATTAGGTACTGGTTTTCCGGTTACCCATGAAGAAAAGCGATGACACGGGGACTTAGTTCCATCAACTTCGATTACAACCATTTCATGACCGGCTCCACAATAGCGAACGCAGTCTTCACCAATATCGTCATCCCCTTTTCTCTCATTTGTAGCAAACTCCGGCCGAAGATCTACAATGCGGGCTGGAACGAGATCAGAATGAACTACGTAATACTCAACTAGGCGATCAAGTTGTTGTGCATATATATCAAGTAAGGCAACCTTTTGTTCTGGAGTACCCCATATATCCTCGAAGACAATGTTTGCACTAAATGGGATTTCCATTTCTTCCAGCTCGATTATACTTTCAGCTACATAAGGGATTGTCTCCGCGCTAATAGTCATCTTGGCTGGTTGAGTAGGCCAGTTCTCCCTAAAAAAGGGCAAGTTTCTCATCAACAGATCATAGGAGTTGCTCCGATTGAGATCGTGTGCTATTTTATTCCCATCGAGGCTGATCCCCAACCAAACACAATCCTTATTCTGGACCAACCAGGATTTCATTTTTTCTGTAAGAATTGTCCCATTTGTCCCTATGAAAAAGAGATGTTCTTTTCTCCACGATCGTGTATGGAACCAATCTACTAACTCCCGTATTAAGTCAAACGCCAGCATTGGTTCGCCGCCAAAAAAGTCAAACTGCACTCCATCAAATTCGTTTTCTTTTTCCATATATTCAATAACTACCTTTTGGGCAGTAGCAAGACTCATATAACGATCACGTGACTTATTGGGTTCATAACAATAACGACAGCGGAGATTGCAGTCTTCAGTCAAAGTTAAAGTCACAGTTTGTTGTTTTTTCTCCTGGGTCCTCAGCTTTGAAAAAATGTCGTATTTTGGCATAAGAATCACTCCTTATCGCAGAATATGCTGAGAGGTAGGGTAAGCCAGTCTCTTGGGATTACCCTACCTTAAAGCTTTAAGAGACCAAGCTTCTTGCACTCACTCTGGCCACGCTTTATCAATTGGAATTACTGGTACTGAAACGAGCATGTGTGTTTTCCTCGCAATCAAGTTGGGATCTTGACTAATATCAAGAAAACAATCACAGTATTAACCGCCTAAGAGGTAACAAGCGAGTCCACAACCGTTGGCACAAGTTTGAACACAATTCCCTGTTCCACAAATGCTACAGTTGAGCTGGGCAGTGCCTGCACACCTCCCCGTGCAATCACTACCACAATCCCAATTACAACTTCCTACACAATTGCCTGTGCAACCAAAGTTGCACTCGGCGCAGGAGCGATAATGCGCGGTCGGAAATTCAACGTTATTGGCAGCATCTTCAGATGAAGATTTCGCCAGAAAGTCACGTAATTCTGCTAGTCGCAAGGTTTGTTCCCTGCTGATTTCAAAACGACGATCCTTCATGTGACCCTCCCATTTTTCTAAACGAATCGAATATGTTGCTTTCTACTCTCTAGCGAAAAAATTCGGTGTTCTATATGCTCCTTTCTTTACTCATATTAAATAGCCAGCTGCTTTCTTTGCAACCATTGAAAACCCTGTGATTTAGTAATGACAGCCACATCAATTTTCCCTCCACATGTAGGAAACTGGCCGGGAAAACTAACAGTTCCATTCGAAAATTTCTGGCAGTTAATTGTTAACTGCACTAAAAAGACAGCTAAATCCACTGCATCTTGCAAGGGCATAGTTTGAAAATTTATGAAAAGTTGTAATCCCTTACCTGTTTGATGTAATTCTTGGATTTGCCCAGAATCAGTTCCTAACAGTAAACACTGATCAAATAACCGTGGGTCGTATCCTAAAATCAAGCGATTAATGAAAATACTCTCGCCCTCCCATACCACGCCAGCATCGTTGGTTCTGCGTTCTAAAGTTACATTTCCGGGAACCTGACAACGGTATAATTCGCCAATATTCTCATTCTTGCCATATCCGGCAATGTAAAAAACCAGACCAGCTTTCTCATCTTTAGTAGCTAGGCGATGTTTGTTCAACCTACGAGTTATCTTCTGATGAAAATATACTGCAGAGTTCTTTGCTGTGCTGTTTTTTGGTAAGCTAGTCGAAGTAAGGCAAAAAAACTCGCCAACTGATTGAGGCGACTCCATTTTGTTCGAATAAAAATTCCCTTGTCCAAGAGTAAGAACTGCTAAATGTGAGCTAAGTTGATGTATCTTATTAGCATTGTCTGAATCCGCTCGCAATTGTCCGGATGGCGAACTAATAACTTGACGGCTATCTGCTGCCAAGACAATTCCATCCGGGACCAAGACTGAAACTGTAATGGTCACTTTAATAGTCCCTAGGACTAATCCATAATGTAAATCGAAACCATGTGTAGTTGGTCCTCAATTTACCCCCGATCCAAGGATACAATGACATGAGAGTACCTTTCTGGTCTCATATTTTCAAGTGACAAAAATCACGAATTGCAATTATTTTTGTCAAAGGTACCCAATTATCGCATGGATGCGAACCGCTTACGTCTTCACGCTAGACTGAATATTCGTCGTAACAATCCAAGACGTGAAGTGAACATGAAGCCTTTCTCGGTTCTCAAATGTCCATTTGCTTGAAGCTCAAATCATAATATTAATCATACTTGCTGCCTTCGACACATAAATAATCTGAAATATTATTCGCTGACCGTAAGTCGAACACTGTCTATAAAAGCCTTAGGGTCGATAATATTGGCTTGGTCTACAGTCGCTTGCGCAGAAGCATACAAAATATCCAAAAGCTGAGAGCTCGATAGGCCGGGATTGATCTGCCAGCCCATGGCCAGCACGCCCGTCAAATAAGGAATGGACCAACTTAGTCCACCATTCTGTCCAGTATATTGATAAGAGAAAATCGCTTCCTCGAAATTCTCCATTGCTGAAGTCCTGCGTGAAGTTGGGATAAATATCCGCTTGTGCGGAGAATCTAACGGGCCAGGCCAGTCCGGGATACATTTTGCAACATTGTCAAGATCGTGCAAGTCGTAGTGACAAGGGGAAGTAATTCCATTTTCGAATGTAGCGTCCAATACAAGAATGCCCGCCTTTGTCACCCGTTGGTAGGCGTCATCCCACGCATCCTTATTCTTGATAAATGGAGACCATAAACCCGATGGCGCGGCTGATACAGAAACCGCGCGGATTTTACTTTCTGCAGGCAGCTTTTCGTTCTCGGCAATAATCCAGTCCAGTGCGTCTGCATAATATTGTGCATCTAACAACCAGGAGGGCACTGCCACAAAATAAACCTTTGCGCCCGGAGCTGTTCCGACATTTTCACCGACTAGTAAACTGGTAACAGCGGGTCCGTGCATGCTTCCAAAACCTTCGTGTGCATCTGTTGCTACATCGTGATATTTGACGATTTTCCCTTGAAATTCTGGGTGATCTAATGCCATATATTGGTCAATAATCGCGACAATTACACCTTTACCCGTTATGCCTTCCGCATGCAAACCACGCACTCCCAAGCCGGGATTCATGGCAAGTTTCAAGATATGTTGCGCTACCGCCTTATCTTGTTCGGACCATATCGTAGTTTGATCGAACCATAAGGTTTCAATCAATTGTTCACCCAGATTTATATTTACGGCGGATAAATCTTTGTTTCGTACATCCAGGTATGGTTCAATAATCAACCCATCCTGGGTATATGGAACCTCGGAGTGAAGACTGGAGATCGTTGCTATCGGAATGGTGTGAAGAGTAAGTGTGGGTAAAATTATCGTTGGAGTTGGTGAAGTTGCAGGTGCACATGAACCAAGGATGATGACCAATAACAAGTTTGTGATGAGCATTATTTTTTTCATGTTTACCTATACTTTTTGTCAAAGAAAACCCTACTGGCTGCGTCCGTGGTGGCTAGGCGGCATCAGCAAGAAAATCCTAAAAGCAAGAGCCATATCCTATCACACTGACAAAATCTTGACATAGTGAGCGCCGTTTTACAATTGACAAATATCATCAATTGCTGCTCAATGCAGCAGTAACACAGGTACTTTTCAAGTTAATTCAAAACAGGAGTGTGATATTTGCTTTCACGCCATCCAGGCCGCTGTTGATGTGTCTGAGTCATCGAGTATGACTACGCACAACACAAGTAAGGTCACCCTATGCCTAAGGTGTTAGTACTTTCTCACTACCAGGAGAAAACCCATTGAGCATATTGCTCAGTTCGAGAGGTCTTCGTCATAATGGAACAACGGTTGTAATGAAACGAATTCCAGCAAAACCCAAAAATGAGGTTCGCCATGTTTATGCTTGTGAATGTAAGTGAAATGAAAAACACAATTGAAAGCAATGCTAAAATAATGACCTAAAAAGTGATCGCTATCCTTAAGGAACAGCCGTTATCTTTTTTAGGTTAATTTTTTTTCTACGCAACTTTGCTTATGTTTCCTCGTTATGTATAGACCATGTTGCCGTATAATCGCATTAAACCATCTTTCACCATATCCGTCATCATTGCACCTTTGGCGGGAGAATGACTGTGACCCGCCAGCAGCCTGTTTGGTTTGGAGCGTTGATCGTCATGCTGATGATTGGCATTTGGCGCTTTATAACCGCTGCAGTGGCTGCTCAAAATGGATGGTGGGCACCGGTGTTTTTGCCAATTTTATTTGTGGCCGCTGGAGCGGGGTTAATCTTGTACGGCTGGCAGACTGCGGTTTCAGGTCCGTTTGTTCTGGCGGGGGCGCTGCTCGGAATGAGTGCAACTTTCACCTTGCGCATCCTTATTCCGGAACATTTTTTCTGGCTGGCAGGTTTGAGCCTGGTTCCTGGGCTGGCGGGGGCAGGGATGCTGATTGAAATTTCCCGCGGGCAGGGTTGGCGTTTTACGCGGCGTTTAAGTTATGGGTTGATGCTGACTGGCATGGCGAC
>PNNU01000144.1 GCA_013824385.1 Anaerolinea sp. | reverse complement strand
CGCCTGGGGTTATCATTGCGGGCGAGCAATGAATCAGCGCGGATGAATCCCCACCAGGCACATACCAGTCCAACTGCCAAAAAGGCAGAAAGAAAAACTGTGCCTGCCAGAAAATAAGCTTTGGGCTGAATGACCTGAATAGTTTCGTCAGTCGTGTTGTGGCTGATGATTAATAAGAGCAAAAATGCAAAGAAAGCAGTCACTAGCGAAGATCCCCCGTAGGAGAAGAACGGAAGCGTGACGCCAGTCAATGGCAGAAGCCTTGTGGTACCCCCCATTATCAGCAAGGCTTGCGAAACAAGGTAGGTGGTGATACCTGCAGCCAAATAGCGTTGAAATTGGTTGGAAGCTCTCAGGGAGATCATAAATCCGCGTAAGGTGAGGACTGCATAAAGCAGCACCACTCCAACAGCGCCGAACAAGCCAGTCTCTTCTATGATTGAAGGAAAAATAAAATCGGACTGCGCCACGGGCACCACACCAGGGCTGCCCAGACCAATGCCGCGTCCGAATATGCCTCCGTTGGCGATGGCGATGATCGATTGTACGATCTGATAAGAGCGGCCATTGGGATCAAGCCAGGGATTCAACCAACCTTCCACCCTGATCTGGATAACATCAAAAATATAGTATCCAGCGATCAGGGCTGCCAGGATGATCAAAAAACTGATCAAAAGGAATCGGCGTTTGCCTGAAGCCAGGTAGATGATGACTGTGTAAAGCGCGATAAATAAGGATGCCGTGCCCAGATCACGCTGTACGACCAGGATCATCAGCGCCGCACCGGCCACCAACAGGGTGGGAGTAAGTAGCTGCATCAACCTGAATTTGGCTGGTTCACTATCCGCGAGATAAGCAGCCAGGTATATGACCAGCACGATTTTGAGAATTTCGGAGGGTTGCAGGTAGATCCCCCCCAAAGTGAGCCATAAGGCGGGACCTGAACCTGATGGACTGGTGCCGAAGAAGAAGGTTAATAAAGACAACACCAAAGCCAGGGTCAACCAAATGTATTTATATCGGCGCAAAACAGGCAGCAAAGTGTGAATCCGCAGCCCAACCAACAGACCGATCAAACATATCGCCAACCAAATGGTTTGCCTAAACCCATAAGATGGATCAAGCCTGAACAGAGTCAGAAGTCCCCAACCGGTCATCAGGCTGATGACTGGTAGAAGATATGTGTCGCGATCAGAAATCCATTTATCTGCCTGACGATATACTGCCCCAAACCCGACCAGCCAGACCGCGAAACCGACCCAATGCTGCCAGCGCAGTTCCACACCAGTGGTGTGGATTCTAACCGCAGGCGCCAACGTAAGTGCGATACTACCAGCCAATAAGAATAGAGCCGCTAGCAGCATCAAGCGCCTTTGAATAACCTCCTGGGGTGAATGGGCAGCAGAATTCGAAAATCTCACGCGAGGTACTTCTCAACCAACAAGTGCAATTTCTTTTTGGTTTCAGCGGGGATGGCATCCCGCCGAGTGATGATTGCATTTTCGAGTGCGCTTTGGCAAGAGCAGGGTTCGGATTCACCTAATTGAGACACCAAGGTGGTAATGGTTTTTTGGGCAATGTCAGTGTTTTGGTGAAGGGTCTTGATGACCATATCAACACTTACCGTTTCTTCGCTCTGATGCCAGACGTCATAATCGGTGACGTGGGCCATGACTGCGTAGCAGATTTCTGCTTCGCGGGCGAGAAAAGCTTCAGGCGAAGTGGTCATTCCGACCAGCGACATACCCCACGCCTGATAAGCATTTGATTCCGCTTTGGTAGAAAAACGCGGACCTTCAATGGTGATCATTGAGCCGCCCATGTGAGTTGTAGTACCGGTGGAAGAAACCACATTGTAAAGTGTGGTTGAAAGAAGAGGACAAAAAGGATCGGCGACACCCACATGCACCACCAAGCCGTCACCAAAGAATGATCGTTTGCGTTGATTGGTATGGTCAAAGAGCTGCGAGGGGATGACGATATGTCCGGGGGCAAAATCTTCGCGTAAGGAACCACAAGCGCTGACACTGATAATCCGATCCACGCCAAGAGACTTCAAAGCATAGATGTTGGCGCGGTAATTTACTTCGGTGGGAGAAAGTGTGTGTCCGATGCCGTGCCTGGCCAGAAAAGCCACCCGTTTGCCAGCCAAAGTGCCGACCATGATGGGGGAGCTGGGTTTACCAAAGGGGGTTTCCAATTCAAATTTGTCAACATCGGTCAGACCGGCAAAATCGTAAAGCCCGGACCCGCCAATTACAGCCAAAACAGGTTTTTTGTCCATTTTTATTTTCTCCAGTTTCTCAATTGAGCGCTTGAATCTCGACCATCAAGATGCTCTTGCCGATGCGCAATTCATCGCCATTGATCAAGATGGCGGGGGATTCAACCCGTTCATCATTCAAATAGGTGCCATTGGTAGACATAAGATCTTCAATCCACCAATGCGTATTTCGATAAACCAATCTGGCATGCCGGCTTGAAATCACCGGATCAGACAGAAAAACATCACAGGTTTCTTCACGTCCAATAATGACCTCATTTTGAGAGAAGGGGCGTTTCTCGCCTTCTGGGTCACCATCCATAGACAAGAGTAATTGAGGAATTTTCTTTTGTCCAATAATTTGACTATGAAATTTCAAATCACTCCAGATGGTCACCATCATCCAAATTAAGAAACCATAGAGGGCAATGACCATGAGAATACGCAAGATCAATACAATGATGGGAAGAAGGTTCATGAGTTAGCTCCACCCAGATTGGTTAGGTCAGATGTTATTTCGCGCTCTGAAGCGGCATCGTTGTCTCTCTCATTTGTAAAAATCAATGAATATCCTGCCAAAGAAATGACATCTCCGGATTTTAAAACATGGCTTGTGATGCGATCTCCGTTTACAAATGTTCCGCCGGTAGATCCCACATCAAAGATCATGTATCCCTCTTTGGTTTTGCGAATTTGTGCGTGAAATCTTGAAACCCTTAGATCACTCAGGACCACATCATTGCTGCTTTTTCTACCCAGGTTGATCACCGACTTATTTACAGGGATGGATTTATCGAGGTTGATTAACACTCTGCCAGATTCGGGTTTTACTTTTTGTTTTTGTGCGATGATGGGTTTTGACAGACTGACTGCCCCTGTTTTTTCTTTTGCGGATGGCTTTTCTTCAATGTCAAATACCATCTGTCCATCTTGCAAGGAATTCCTTGCCATCAAAATGAGTTCAGGCATCATATCAGGTTTACAGTTTAATTCCACCACCGTTGCAGTGAAAGCATCCTGCATGATTTTTTGCCAGGCTGGCATGCGATTCCATTGTTTTAATTCTTCAGGTGAAATAAATACCCGTATTTCTGCAGGCGACGATCGCAAACAATCAGGGTTTTCGAGCAGGAACTGTCGCAATGATTCGCAAAAATGTCTGACCAGAACGGCAGTATGGTCAGTCCATGGAAGGAGATCACTACTTTTCTCAAAGATCTCCTTGATTCGATTTTCGATATGATCTAGCTGATTCATAACAAGAATTATAACCAATGAAACACTGATAAACCATGCAAGTATGGTGCAGAATTATGCTGTTTTATTTTATGAATGCGGTGAAGAAATATCAGCAAAACGCGCATTGGTCAGCAATTGCACATCACGCGGATTCAAGCGCAGCATCAATCCTCTTTGACCGCCTGAGATGTGGATCTCAGGATACTTTAATGCTGATTGGTCAATGAAGACGGTAAAGCCTTTATTGATCAAGGCCAGTGGAGATATGCCGCCGGCTTGCAATCCAGTCAGGGTTTCAGCTTCATTTTGGGTGGGGATGTTCACTTTTTTTTCGCCAATCAATTCGGCAACGGCTTTAAGATTGACTACATTGGTCGCCGAAATAACACACAACATGGGTTTGCCTTTGGGTCTGACAACTACAATAGTTTTGAAAACCACCTCAGGCGGAAGTTCCAATAGTACAGCGGTTTCTTCAGCCCCAAGTTTTTCAACAGGCAGTTCAAAAGCTGTGTAATGGACTTTTTTTGCATCCAGCAGGCGCGTGACGTTGTTGGAAATCAAAATGTGAGTCTCCTGCTGCCCGATTTGACGTAAATCGGATTGGAGTAAATCCAGCCCCTTTCTTCCCCAAGAAAGCAAAGTGAGCATTCCACTCGGTAAACACCGGGCTGTGAAATGGAATAAGTCAAGCGGTTGGCATTTTTTTGTTCAGAGATTACTTTTCCATTGTGAACAAAACGGATGTTGGCGGTTTCAGGAAGGTTAACCCTGGCGGTTGCACCGTCCTTCAAGGTGAAAGAATCTCCAAGTTGGTATTCATTTTCATCATCGTCAATTACAAAACGAAATCCACGCGTGGGAGCTGGTAAGTCATACCCAATAAATGAGGAGCCTTTACGCAGGGCTTCGTAAATCACAGTTTTATCCACGTTCATGCTGCCTGAAAGACCTTCTTCTACGAGTAGGTGATTATTGATGGCTGAAAAATGAAACTCGTATGGAAAAACAGTTTTCTTGAGGATTGCTTTTTGGAACTTGATTGCATGAGCATCTGAGCCGCCCACGACACAAATTCTCCTGCCTGAATTTAGAAGTTCATCCCATTTTGCCAGGGTGGTTTTCAACGGACCGTGCGCCATCATTTCGGGTAGAAAAAGATACTTAATACCATCCCGGAGCGAACGTACCACGGTTTTGAATTCACTCAATCCATTCCAAAGTTCAAGTCCATTAAAACCTTCGACCTCCCAATTGACCCAGGAAATATCCGGTTCGTGCATCATGGGTAAATCAAACTCGTAAGGATGAGCTAAGAAAGATAACCCTCCAGCCCGGTTCACTTCATTTATTAGGGTCTGCGGATCATAAGCAAATCCGGCCATTTCTTTTTCTGCGCCGATGACCAATGTGTGGTTCTTTTGAGGTTCCCGGTTTTGGTCGTGAACTTCTTCACCAGTGAGCACCAGCACCTGGCGTCCCTGGCTGCGATGATACCCTTCAAGACCTTTGACCAGAATATTATGATCAGTCAGGATGATGACATCCACTTCAGTTTTAAGGGCTGCCTGAGTGATGCTGCGGTAATCCCCGGAGCCATCAGAGTAGGTGGAATGCATATGTAGATTACAAATGAGTTCTTTCATTAGGTTGACTTTTTCCGGTACTGGACGGTATAATTTTCGGTGCTCGTATTTTCAGGAGGCTTAATTTGAAAACCTATATTGACATCGCCTTAATTATAACTTCTTTGGCTCTGATCACCAGCGTAATCCTGCAAAACAAGGGAGTAGGTATGGGCGGTTTTACCGGAGGAGACAGTGGTGGCGTTTTTTCTGCCCGTCGTGGCATTGAAAAGACCCTCTTCTGGATCACAATTGTTTTGAGTGGGTTGTTCTTCATACTCACAATGACATCGGTATTGGTGAAAGCTTAACTCTGTTTTTTCTCTGCTTTTTGCTTTTCCATTCCGAAAGTTTATTGGGCGGCTCGACCTTTAACAAGATCGTATAGTCGCCTTTTAGCATATAAAAATTATGAAAAAATATAGATGGCAATTGCTCATTTTATTTCTGACCGGGTTGGTGGTTGGAACTTTACTTATTCTCGAAAAACGCGGGGGCATCGGACAATCAGGTACACCACAACCTGTCTCAGGCGGTGTGTATACTGAAGCACTCATCGGCAGCCTTTCTCGCTTAAACCCACTATTGGATACATCTAACCAGGTGGATAGAGATGTCGATCGCTTGATCTTCTCTGGACTGGTGAAATTTGATTCACGAGGAATGCCCATTCCTGATCTTGCGGAATCTATTCGACCATCTCAAGATGGGGCAATCTACAATGTTACTTTACGTGATAAACTCACCTGGCATGATGGAGAACCGCTCACCACAGCAGACATAGCATTTACGGTGGGTTTATTCCAATCAGGTGATGGATATATCTCGGCAGATCTGGTTGCATTTTGGAAAGAAATTAAGTTGGTTGTACTCGACAATCTCAATATGCAGTTCATCCTTCCAGAGGGTGATTCGTTCGCACCTTTCCAGGATTATCTTGCTTTTGGAGTGCTCCCAAACCATTTGCTTGGTGGAAAAAACGTCAAGGAAATTGCTGAATCAGGATTCAACCTGGAACCTGTGGGCAGCGGTCCATACCAATTTTCTGAACTTGCTGTTGAAAATGATGTGATTACGGGGCTTACCCTGAAAGCTTTCACGAAAAATTCTACAGCAGGCCCTTTCTTGGAAGAAATAAATTTTAGATATTACCCGGATGCCCAAAGCGCTTACCAGGCATATGTTGATAAATATGTTCAGGGCATCAGTGAGATCCCCGACGAAATGCTCGATTCAGCTTTAAATAATCCTGCACTTTCGGTCTATACAGGAAGACTGCCTCAGATCAGTATGGTGTTATTCAATTTAAACGATGCTGGTTTACCTTTCTTTCAAGATGCAAGTATTCGTAAAGCTTTATTGCTGGGTTTGAATCGCCAGCGTTTGGTCAATGATCTTTTTAACGGTCAAGCAATTGTGGCAAATGGAGTAATCTTCCCGGATAGCTGGGCATATTTGGATACACTGGCTACGGTTGAATATGACCAGGATCAAGCCGCCATGCTGCTTAAAGAAGCAGGTTATGTGATAACTGGCGATGAAAATCCTGTTCGCATGAAAGAGGATGTTGCTTTACGGTTCGTTTTATCTTATCCGGATGATGAACTGCATCGAAAAATTGCAGAATTGATTCAAACGGATTGGAAGAAGCTGTCAATTGATGTTGTTCTCGAAGCTGTTCCTGTTGATATTTTCATCAGCGACAAGCTTGCACCAAGAGCATTTCAAGCGGCTTTGGTTGATTTGAACTTGAGCCGCACCCCGGATCCCGATCCTTACCCATTTTGGGATTCAGGTCAGGCAACCACGGGGCAAAATTATTCACAGTGGAGCAACCGTTTGGCCAGCGATTCAATTGAACAAGCCAGGGTGACCATGGATTTTGCGGAACGCACAAGACTTTATCATAATTTCCAGGCGATCTTTGCACAGGAACTGCCTTCACTGCCCTTGTATTATCCGGTTTACAGCTATGGCGTTGACTCTGTCATTCAGGGTATGTCGTTAGGACCTTTAATGGATACCAGCGACCGTTTTGCCACGGTCAGCAGTTGGTATATGACTGCCCGCCGTACTCAAGGCACAGAAACACCAGCCCCACAGTAAAAAAAGTTGGTTGGGGTAGGGATGGGTAAGTAAAAATTGTTTTCAGGTTATAAGCCGGAATTAATTAAATATAAAATAAAAGTACAGGTGCTGAAAAGCACCTGTCTTTCAATAAACAAATTTTTGGGATTTATTGTTATCTTCGGTAGAAGGTTCTATAATCGTAAATATTTTTCGTATTGAGTTCTTTCTGACGGTTATTGATTTGTGAAAGGGTTTAAAATGAGTCCTTTTTATACTAAAACCGGGGATGACGGCACTACCGGTTTGCTTGGAAATCGCCGAGTGGATAAATCTGACCTGCAGGTTGAAGTGCTTGGTACACTGGATGAACTTTCAGCCTCATTGGGAATGGCCCGCAGCCTATGCGTGAACCCGGTACACGAAGACATCAAGACCATTCAAGTGCGCATCTATGAGATCATGTCTGAAGTGGCGGCAACGCCTGAAAATATTGATCGATTTTCTAAAATTAACGACGCTTGTCTTATGTCATTGGAAGATTTAATAGAAAGATATACTGAGAATACCAAAATTCCAAATGAGTTCATCCTGCCAGGAGATACTTCTG
>PNNU01000143.1 GCA_013824385.1 Anaerolinea sp. | reverse complement strand
ATTCAGCAAGATTAATAATTCCTTATCGGCTGCCTAATTCAATGTAGGTAATTCTATATTTAGGCATAATATTTGAATTCTACAGGAGGAAACATGTTATTCACACCGAAAGAAAAAGGGCAAGGATTAATTGAATACGCATTGATTTTAGTTCTAATTGCAGTTGTTGTGATCGTCGTCCTGCGTTTATTGGGACCCCAGATCGGTGGAGTATTCAGTAAGATAAACAATTCTTTGTCTGGTGTCTAATACAATTGGTAATAAGTTTTTATAGAGAACATATAGACAAAAATACTCCTTATTTGTATAAGGAGTATTTTTGATTTACTTGCTATCAGAATTACTACTTATTGAAAACTATGTTGTTGAAAGCTTCACTTTTCAAAAAATCATTTGCCATGATTCTGGTTTCCTCATACAATAAACCCATGACAGAAGAAAAATTAGAGAAAAGTAAACCGAACCCCACCCGCTCAAAACAGCAGATTGTATCCGCCGCGCACCGGCTTTTTTTGGAGCAGGGTTTTCACGGCACCACCATGCGGCAAATCGCCAGGGAATCCGGCATGGCGCTGGGTTCACTGTATAACCATTTTACGGATAAGGACGATCTTTTCAGGGCAGTTTTCGAAGCGTACAACCCCTACCCTCTCCTGCTATTAGCACTCGAAAATTCTCAGGGCGCCACCGCGGAGGATCTTGCACGCACGGCTGCAAGGCGCCTGGTGACCCAACTGAACGCTCGTCCAGACCTGATCAAGCTGGTTTTCATTGATGTGGTTGAATTTCAGGGCAAACACTTGAGACTCGCCTGGCCGCAGGTCGCCCCCGGTATGGATAAATTCGCCGGCAAACTCAGACGCGACCCTTCAGCCATACGCCCGCTTTCTAATGATGGATTGCTGCGCGCCTTTTTCGGCCTTTTTTACACTTTTCACATGACCGAAATGCTGCTGGGCAAACCCCCTGACCCTGAGTCGCAATCCGCAGCGCTGCAGGAATTGACCGAAATCTACCTCTTTGGCATCATCGCTCGAAGTTAATAGAAAAACGGCCTCTCTAATAGCCGTTTTATAGTTTAAATTTAATGTCTATGCGCATTATGTTTTAGGGTGAGGAAAGTTGAACAGGGTCCAGCACCGGCTCTACAGCGCTTATAGATTCCACACCGTAATATAACGCGGCGCAGTTGTTCACCCAGAACCCTTCGTAATCAGATAGTTCCAAAATTCCAGTCAGGCTGTTCATGGCCGGCACTACCAATTGCGTTTCACCGACCGCCTGCTGCTGCCTGATCACTGCATCGCGTCCATCCCACAATTCTGCACGCTGCTGCATCAACGGATATTCCGCCAAGAACCTGGCGCCCATGATTAATGCCGGAATGCCCAACAGTACCAGCCAGATGGAAAGGCTTAATCTGATACCAGTCTTCCAGACAATTAACACAGACACCAGCAGCGACCCAACCAATATCACGAGACTGATCCACTGGTTTGCCCTGACCCATTCGCGCATCTCGGGATAGGTTGGCGGATGGAACTGCAGTTTCATGCCGTTAAACCAGAGTGCGATCACTAAAAGCCCTGCTGCTCCAAGAAGAGCAAATAAAATGGATGAGAGCCAGCGTTTTTTAACACCGACGCAAGCATTCCCCGCCAGAAAGCCCAACCCTAATGCCAACAGTAAGCTGATAAAACGCGGTACGATCTGCGCCCGGTCACTGGGATAGGAGTTCTCCGCATAAAAACCGGGAGCCATGGCCGCTGAGGTTACCAGATAGGCGGCGAGGATTAACCCGCCTGCCATGAGCAATAACCGTTTCAACGGCAACGCGGAAGTATCAAGGCGCTTATTGATCCCCCACCCTAACAGTGTGAAGATTAACAAGGCAGAAATGTAATACAGCGTCGAACGGTAGAGTGTGGCCAGGTAGAAGGTCAACCCGCCCTGGAAGGAGTTTATCAAGGTTTGCAGAATGGGTGTCGATTCACTATATGATCTCTGCAAGCGCAGCATGTTCATGGGGGATAAGACGATCAAGGCCATTGCCGCAACACACCCAAGAATGGCCAGCCCAAAAGGTAGAATGAGCGCCTTTCTTCCCTTCTTATAAAGAAGCATGATACACAAACCAAGACCAAGTATGGCCAACTCTGCCACAACTGCAATCTCCGAAAATCCACCTGTAAGAAATGCAGTTATGAGAACCAATGTCAACCATATCCAACGATACTTGCCCATAGGCAGGCTTTTGGCTAATAATGCCATCAACAGAGACCCGGTCACCAACGGCGCCAAATAAGGGAACATCCCCGCCCGCCAGAAATAGACTTGCACCCAGTTGGGAGCCATACCCAGAGTGAACAAGACAAGAACTTCCGCGACTATAAACGCCTCCAAACGATTGACCCAATCCTGGTGATTTAACCAGGGGAGCTGGCGGATGAAGAAATACAGGCTGTCCAACCAGGCCAGCAACATAAAAGCCGGCACGTAGCGGGTGGCGGTTGGCCCAAAAAGTTCACTGATCCCCATGAAAAAGGTTAATGAAAAGCGGTTGCCCGAAAAGGTGGTCTCATGTAAATAGGCGTTCACCTGTTGCTGCCAGAAATTTCCGCGCAGGAGGGCGGCATAACAATAATCATCCTGCATGTATCTTGATGTACTACCGATCAGCAAGATGGCTACCAGCCCGCTAGTGAGCATCAAGCCAAAAAGGATTAACAGAAAAGGGTAAAATCTAGGGGTGGGTTTTGATTCAGTCATCATAATATCTCAGATTCAAGTTGCCTATTTATAACATATAGCTGTGCCGTCACAGCCAAAAAAGAGAAACCATGGAAAAAAACACTCCTCCGATCGTGATCGAACCTTATCAACCTGAATGGCAGAAGAAATTCAGCCGTGAAGCCTTCCTGATCCGATTTGTGATTGGCCGCTATATCACCAAGATTGAGCATATTGGCAGTACGGCCGTGCCAGGGTTGGCTGCCAAACCCATCATTGACATGCTGATTGGGGTGAACAGCCTTACCGATACACAGCGTTTTGTTCATCGGCTGGAACGTTTAGGTTATGTCTATGTTCAGAAATATGAAGTGGATTTGCCCGAACGCCGATACCTATACAAACAACGCCGCGGAGAAGATACCTTTCATCTGCACATGGTCGAACCGCAGAGTGAATTCTTTCGCAGGCATATCGCCTTCAGAGATTATCTGCGTTCACATCCTGACGCTGTTACCGAATATGCCTCACTCAAACTCAGACTCGCGCGTGAATTCGGGTCAGACCGGGCGGGGTATACAGATGCAAAAACCGAATTCATCCAATCCATTGAACATAAAGCCAAACAATCGGAAATTTAAACCAAAGGAGGAGAGACTTGTTCCCTCCTCCTCCTGCAATTGAAGCCAGGTCAGGGCTTCACGAAATATCAGCGAGTTCCGGTAATAATATCGATGGTTAATTGGTCGAGTCGTTCGTACTTCAAACCGCGGCTGGCAATCTTCGCACGATCAAAGGACTGGGCTTTGAGTCCATCCGCTTTGGCTGTGGAATATTTACCAAAGTAGCCCGCCATGGATGCATCCTGCTGGTTAATTTCAGCCAGGAGGGCTTGCACTTCTTTATCCGCATTGAATTGTTGAGCTTTGTCTTTGAGCAGCAGGTAAGTGCGCATGCAGCCGCGCGCAAAATCTTTGACGCCCTCAAAATCTTCGGTTCGATAGGCATGCGCGTCGAAATGTCTCGAGCCGTCGTATTTGACATCCTCGAGGAATTTGACCAAGTAGAAGTTAGCTTTAAGATCCCTTGAGCCAAAGCGCAGGTCCTGGTCATAGCGCCCGGGATACTGGTCGTTCAGATCGATGTGCCAGAGCTTACCGGCTTCCCAGGCTTGCGCCACGTTATGCATGAAGTTTAATCCAGCCATGGTTTCATGGGCTACTTCGGGATTCACGCCCACCATTTCTGGATGGTCCAGAGTGGTGATGAAAGCCAGCATATGCCCGGTTGTGGCATTGTAGATATCAGCGCGCGGTTCATTGGGTTTGGCTTCAAGCACGAATTTCATATCGTACTTGTTTTCAATGGCGTATTCGCACAAGAAATTCATCGCCTCGCGATTGCGCTTGATGGCATCCACGGCACTTTTGCTTGAATCTGTTTCAACCCCTTCGCGACCACCCCAGAAATCGTAGATCTTCGCACCAAATTCCGCACCCAGATCAATGGCTTTCATGGTTTTCTGCAAGGCATAGGCACGTACTTTCGCGTCATTGCTGGTAAAAGCGCCGTCCTTGAAGATAGGGTCGTAGAACAAATTCGTGGTCGCCATGGGCACTTTAAGACCGGTATCTGCCAGAGCTTTGCGAAATTCTTTTTTGATGGCTTCAGCTTCAGAGGGTGTGGCGTCAATGGGAATCAGATCATTGTCGTGAAAGTTCACACCGTAAGCCCCAACTTCGCCCAATAAATACACCAATTCGGCTGGTGTTTTTGCGGTGCGTACCTCGGCACCGAAGGGATCGCGTCCGCGGCTCCCTACCGTCCAGAGGCCAAAAGTAAACTTGTCTTCAGGTTTAGGTTGATAAATTGTCATCACACGTCTTCTTTCATCATTAATTTTTTGTCGAACCAGGATCAATTAATTGTTACTCTTCTTGAAATACACATCCGCGATAACGGCCAGCACCAGAACGAGCCCTCTGAGCACATATTGCCAGGCGGGCGCTACGTTCATCATTTGCAAACCCGTGTTCAAGCTTGCCATGATCAAAGCGCCAATCAGTGCGCCAAAGATCGTACCCGAACCTCCCAGGGTGGATGTACCGCCCAGCACACAACTGGCGATGGCATCAAGTTCATACCCTTGCCCTGCTGCAATGGTTCCATAACCCACGTAAGAGGCCAAAACCACACCACCGATCCCAGACAACAATCCCATCAAACTAAATACCAGGAATAGTTGCTTTTTAATGTTGATACCCGAGAGTCGTGCAGCTTCCCTATTTCCTCCAATGGCATATGCGTAGCGTCCAAAACGAGTATTTGTCGAGATATAGGAGACAACAATGGCCGTAATAGCAAGCAGCAACACCGGAACCTGGACACCGTTATATTTGTTGACAATACCAACATAAACCAATACCAGCAGAGAGAAAAACGCTGTGCGTAAAAGGTCCTGATAGAGCGGTTTAAGTTCAAATCCATATTTTCTTTTTGTTTTGCGGCTCATAAACATCATAACGATCAAGATTGCAACGACGCCCACCCCCAAGATCCATCCGATGGTTGGTTTAAGATAACCTTGTGCAATGTAACTGAAACCTGGTTGGTTCGCGGCGATGGTTTGCCCTCCTGTTGCAAGCAAAATTCCACCATTAAGTATGAACATGCCGCCGAGGGTCACAATGAAAGCCGGTACGCGTAAATAGGCAATGATATATGCCTGATACATACCAAACAAGGTTCCAACCACCATTGCCACAAAAACAGTCAGGATGGCAGCTAATACTGGTTCATTTGGTATAAATTTGAACCAAACATCGCGCTGGAAAAGTGCTGCGATTACAGAAACAAAACCGGCCAGCTTTCCAACTGAAAGGTCAATGCCCCCCGTCACCATAACCAGCACCATGCCCACTGCAAGAAAACCTGTGACAGTCATCTGCCTGAACAAGTTGGAGATATTCTGCGGCATCAAGTAGCCGCCCTTGGTAACAATGGCAAATACTCCCCAAATGGCAACCAGGGCGATAATGATGATGTATGTTTGAATATTCTTGCGAAATCGTTGTCCTAATTCAGAAAAATTCATTGTTCACCTCTTGAATGAAATTAATTCACTTCAGCAAATGCCCGTTGCCATGGTCATAATGCGTTCTTGAGTTGCTTCATTAATCTCAAGCGTGCCGTTGGAACTTCCGTGACACATCACCATGATCCTGTCACTCATTCCCAACACTTCTTGAAGGTCGCTCGAAATCATGATGATGGAAATTCCTTGCTCCGCAAGTTCGTTCATAAGCTTGTAAATCTCAAATTTCGCCCCAACATCAATCCCCCGGGTTGGATCATCCATGATCAATATTTTCGGGCCTGACATTAACCACTTTGAAATAACCACTTTCTGTTGGTTGCCGCCAGACAGTGATTCGGCAGGCACAAATAAATTGGGGGTTTTAATGGCAAGCTCTTTTGCAAATTTTAAACTTTCTGCAAGTTCAGCATCCTGATCAATGCGCATGAAAGAAGAAAATCTTTCGAGGTTTGGCAGCGAAATATTTTTTAAAATGGATTGGATCAGAATCAAACCATGACGTTTTCGGTCTTCAGGCACCAAACTGATACCGTGTTCCATAGCAGAGTGTCCATTGGTAATTGTGATTTCTTTTCCAAACAGCTTCATTGACCCGCTCGTCACTTTTGCATACTCACCAAATATGGTCATAACCAACTCAGTGCGCCCGGAGCCCATTAAACCGGCAATCCCCAGAATCTCACCTTTGCGAAGATCGAAGGTGACTCCTTTTAGCACTTCCTTGCCCTTGTCTGGATCTTCGGCATGCAAGTCATTAACTTCAAATATCACGTCCCCAGGAATTCGATTTCCTTTCGGAAAACGCTCTTTCATCTCCCGGCCAACCATGTATTGAACCAGCTTTTCAGGCGTCAGGTTTTTAGTTTCCTGGGTGGTAACCACCTTGCCATCCCGTAAAACTGTTACCTGATCTGTGACACGAAAGAATTCTTCAAGTTTATGGGTAATGTAAATACAAGTAACCCCATGTGCTTTCAGAGTCTGAAGAATTTCCATTAATTGGGTGACTTCTGCCTCAGATAAAGCACTGGTCGGCTCATCCAAAATCAAAATCTGAGCCTTTTCTGAAAGCGCTTTTGCAATTTCTGTCATCTGCATTTTTCCGACACCCAGGTTCTTCACAATGTCCTGGGGGTGAACATCCAGATGATATTCATCCAAGATTTTTTGTGTTTCAGAATATACATGATCCCAGTTGATTGAACCCCGTTGGACAGGTTCCTTACCAAGGAAAATATTCTCACCCACCGTCATCCCCGGAACCAGCGTTAATTCCTGGTACACAATCGCAATCCCTTTTTCTGCAGCTTTATGAATTGCGCTTCCTTCCAACTTAAGAAGCTCTCCATTATAGGTAATGTCACCTTCATAGGTGCCGTGAGGATATACACCAGAAAGGATTTTCATTAACGTGGATTTTCCTGCGCCATTTTCACCACATAAACCATGGATCTCTCCACGTTTAACCTGAAAACAGACATCACTCAAAGCAACGACGCCAGGAAACTCTTTGGTTATGTGTTGAATATCGAGAATAACATTTTCGTCCATCGGCAAAATCCTATTTAGATCTTTGATGTATTTTTAATGTAAAGGCGAAAAACTGGACCTGAATAAATTTGTTTTCTAACAATTGTATTAACAGCCTTACGCCCTTCCACTAAAATTTCTTTGTTTTACTTCCGCGCCTGATAAAAGGCTCCAAGCGCGGAAGTTTTTTACACACTAACTTACTTACTGTTCACGGACGATTATGGTTTCGGAGGAAGTTGATCCGCGGGGATGTCGCGATAGACTGCGTCGTAGGGTTGGAATCCGCTAACAACGATCTCTTCATAGACATTTTCCTTGGTGACCTGAACAACAGGCAGGAAGACGCAAGCCATATCACCAGCAAGTGCTTCATCACCAGTCAATACACTGAGGGCAATATTCTGTACACCTTCGATAGCGTTACCTTTGATCAGTGCATCCATCGTATCAACAGCTTTTGGTA
>PNNU01000142.1 GCA_013824385.1 Anaerolinea sp. | reverse complement strand
TCAGTTCCTTGATGTTGATTTGCACACGCCTCGGCATGAACTTCACACATGCCGCCCCCAAGAAATACCAGGCTCCCAAACAGTGGATGGACTGGGCGCAAGAGAACTGCAAAGTTTCCGGCGGTACCGTACGCGTCACGGATGACCCGATCGACGGCGTCAAAAATGCCGATTTCATCTACACCGATCTCTGGTGGTGGGTAGGGCAGGAAGCCGAGATTCCCGAACGTCAGGCTGCCTTCATGCCCAAATACCAGGTGAGCAAGGACCTGATGAGCCATGCCCCCATACATTGCAAATTTATGCACTGCCTGCCCGCTTCACGCGGTGTGGAAGCCACTGATGAAGTGATGGATTCGGCCCAATCTGTGATTTTCGACCAGGCTGAAAACCGTCTTCATACTGAAAAAGGGTTGCTGGTCTGGCTGGTCTATCCTCGTCTGCACCGGCCCAGCAGCGAATTGAAAGCCGTGCACAAAGGTCAAATTGAGAATTTCTTGGAAAGCAAATTTTAATCCCGTTATAAACGGATAAATCAGGAGAGTAGTAGAATGGCTGTTTCAACGCAAGCTGCACCCGGCACTCCCAAAGGCTTTAAAAAAGTACTTCGTTCATTGGATATGACGCTCTTCACCGTTTGCGCCATCCTGGTTATGGATACCCTGGCACCATCTGCTGCCATCGGCGCCTCCTCCATTTCATGGTGGGTGATTACACTTGTCTTGTTTTTCATCCCCTACGGCTTGATCACCGCCGAATTGGGCACCACCTACCCAGAACAGGGCGGGTTGTATGTCTGGATCAAGAACGCCTTTGGAGAAAAATGGGCTGCCCGCACCACCTGGCTTTATTGGATCAATGTGGCCTTGTGGATGCCATCCGTTTATATCCTTTTTGCAGGCATGTTCTCTCAACTCTTCTTCCCAGAAATGGGGTTATGGATGCAGATTGGCATCGGCATCGTCATGACCTGGATCACCGTCTGGATTGGAACCATGACTCTCGAAACTGGAAAGTGGATCCCCAATATCGGCGCCATTTTCAAAGCGGTGATCATGGTCGTCATCGGTGTGGGTGCTTTCTTCTATGCAAAAGCACACGGTGTGGCCAATGATCTTTCCTTCAAAGCCATCCTGCCCGAGTGGGGAGCTGGGTTAGCCTTCCTGCCCGTTATCGTTTACAACTTCATGGGTTTTGAATTGATGTCTGGCGCGTCTGGCGAAATGAAGAACCCGGGCAAAGATATCCCACGGGCAATTATTACCTCGGGCGCCTTGATCGCGGTTTTCTACATTATGGGAACCGTCGGTATTTTAATGGCTCTACCCCTCGATCAACTGGGACTGGTTTCAGGTATTGTTGACACCCTCAAGATTTTGCTTGGTGGAACCCCCGTGGGTAACGCAGTTGTGGTTGTTTTGGGGGTTGCCGCGTTGTATACCTTTTTGGCTAACATGGTCACCTGGACCATCGGCGCCAATCGCACCGCTGCTGAAGCCGCCAAAGAACACGAACTGCCCGAGATTTTTGGACGCGAACATCCTGTGAAGAAAACACCTACTGGGGCTTTCATTTTGACCGGTATCGTCTCCACTGTTGTGATCATCCTCTATGGTTTCATGGCTGGTAACGCAGAAGATCTCTTCTGGACGCTCTTTGCTTTTAGTTCCATGATCTTCCTCATGCCATATCTGGCGCTCTTCCCGGCTTTCATCAAACTCCGGCACGACGATCCAAAGGCAGTCCGTCCCTATCGCGTACCTGGTGGAAAACCCCTTGCCATCATTTTGGCAGTGACCTGTGAACTCTTTATCATCCAGGCTGTGGTGTTGTTTGTCTGGGTCCCCGGCCAACCCATGGATTGGGCTTTTGCTGCTCCTGTTTTGATTGGCGTGTTGATCACACTGGTTGTAGGCGAGATTTTAATCTCGGTGAGTGCGAAAAAGAAGAATACTAAATAATTATTTCTAGAAATAATTAGTAAAGAAAGAAGGCAAGACATGTCATTTTTACTTGAAAGTACTCCAAAAATGGACGGGTATCGCATGCCCGGCGAATTCGAAAAACATGCCGGTACCTGGATGTTATGGCCCGAAAGGCCCGACAATTGGCGGCTGGGCGCCAAACCCGCCCAGAAGGTTTTTGTGGAAGTCGCCAAAGCCATCAGTCATTTTGAGCCTCTCACCATGGCGGTTTCACAAGCTCAATATAACAACGCCCGCAACCTGCTGCCCGGTAACATCCGCGTGGTGGAAATGTCGAACAACGACTCGTGGATTCGCGACTGTGGGCCATCTTTCGTTTCCAACGGCAAAGCCATCCGCGCGGTGGATTGGGATTTCAATGCCTGGGGCGGTTTGTTGGGCGGGCTTTACTTCCCGTGGGATCTCGACGATTTGGTGGCACAAAAAGTGGCCGACATCGAACGTGTTGACCGCTACAAGGCGCCGTTTGTGCTTGAAGGAGGCTCTATTCATGTGGACGGTGAAGGAACCTTTTTAACCACCCGTGAATGCCTGCTGAACGAGAACCGCAACCCGGATAAATCTCAAGCCGAACTCGAAGATTTGTTGGGCGATTACTTGAGCGTATCCAAATTTATCTGGCTGAATCGCGGTATTTTCAACGATGAAACCAACGGCCACGTAGATAACATCTGCTGCTTCATCCGTCCCGGTGAGGTCGCTCTAGCCTGGACGGACGATAAGTCCGATCCGCAGTACGATATTTCGCAGGAAAACTACGAGATCCTGCAATCCGTCACGGACGCCAAGGGTCGCAAGCTGGAGATACACAAAATTCACCAGCCCAACCCGATCCTCATCACACAAGAGGAGAGCGAAGGCGTGGACGCCATCCAGGGAACGCTGCCTCGTCAGAAAGGTGACCGTCTGGCCGCTTCTTATATTAACTTCTATTTTTGTAATGGCGGTGTCGTGGTGCCTCAGTTCAACGATACCCACGATAAACCTGCTTTGGAACAGCTTCAGAAGTTGATGCCGGAGCGAAAAGTGGTCGGTGTTTACGCACGAGAAATCCTGCTTGGCGGCGGCAACGTCCACTGCATCACACAGCAGCAGCCTGTGGTCTGAATACCTCATTAATCCATCACTGAAAACAAAGAGCCAAGGTTCATTATGATCCTGGCTCTTTTTTTGTCGTATTTTCTGTTCAATTTTCAGAGGCTTCAATTATTAACTGCATTTTTATTATTATCAAAGACGATATTTGCTATACCTATTCAATGTTTTTCTTAATATCTTTAAAAACCGTCGATGAAATGCGAGGTTATATGTTCCAGATAAAAAACTTGAAAATTGGCACCCGTTTGGCAATACTCCTTTCAATTATCATGATTGGATTAATTGCTTTTGGATTTTTAGCGCTCAATCGTTTACAAGCGGTCAAAATTAATAGCGACCTTTACCAGCAGATTATCCAAGGGAAGGATTTGGTGGCAGATATTCTTCCGCCTCCAGAGTATATTCTGGAATCTTACCTGAACGTTTATCAAACGTGGGATGCAATAAATTCCAAAGAAAAAATGGCCGTTATTTACACTTTGGTGGACAAAGGGAAGCTTTTACGTCAAGACTATGAAACCAGACATGAATACTGGGTGCAAACGCTACCAGAAAGTGCCACAAAAGATAAGATGGTAAAGACAGCGTACGATCCTGCCATGGCATTTTTTGAAGCCAGGGATAAAAAATATATACCGGCTCTACTCGGTGGAGATAAAGATAAAGCTCAAAAAATCCTTCATGAAGAACTTACTCCTTTGTTTGAAGCCCATCTACAAGCAATTATTGAAGTCGTTAATGATGTCAATTTATCAAATCAGGAAAACGAAGCCAGCGCAAAAATAATTGTATTTCAGGCCACGATTTGGTTAATCACTATTGGAATAGGAATCTCAGGACTTTGCCTGGTATTGGGATTATGGATTATTCAAAGTATTACCAGGCCGATAAAAATAATCAATGCGGCTGCTGTGGATCTTTCTCAGGGAAAAATCAACCAGGAAATCACCATTAATTCACGGGATGAAATTGGCGATCTGGCATCTGCATTTAAAGATACGATCAGTTATTTACAAAACAATGCTGACATGGCGGATCAACTTGCCCAGGGCGATCTTAGAATAAAGATTATTCCAAAAAACGATCAGGATGTATTGGGAAATTCGTTCGTTAAAATGGTTGAAAATTTGAGATCAACTGTCGGGCAGGTTTCTGAAAATGCCAATAATCTGGAGTCTGCTTCTAAGGAGCTGGCTACCACCGCAACCCAGGCAGGGCAGGCTACCTCGTATATTGTGGAAACGATCAAACAGGTCGCCAACGGAACATCCGTTCAGGTGGAAGCAGTTAATAAAACAGCTTCTGCAGTGGAACAAATGTCACTCGCGATTGATGGCGTTGCCAGGGGTGCGCAAGATCAAAACACATCAGTCCTAAAGGTTTCTTCCATAACAGACCAGATCAATACGGCAATTCAACAGGTTGCCGAGAACGCTGCATTGGTTACCACAGATTCCGCGGAGGCCGCGGATGCTGCCCGCAGGGGATCACTAACTGTGGATCAAACGTTAAAAGGCATGCAAAGTATTAAAACCAAGGTGGGAGTATCCGCAGAAAAAGTGCAGGAGATGGGTAGAAGATCTGAAGAAATAGGCAGGATTGTCGAGACTATCGAAGATATCGCCTCGCAGACAAATCTCCTGGCTCTTAACGCAGCCATTGAAGCTGCGAGGGCCGGAGAACACGGAAAAGGTTTTGCGGTTGTAGCGGATGAGGTCAGAAAACTGGCAGAACGATCATCCCTTGCCACCAAAGAGATTGGCGGATTGATCAGCGGAATTCTCAATACGGTAAACGAAGCCGTAGCGGCTATGGACGAAGGCTCAAACGAAGTGGAATTGGGTGTGGTTTCTGCAAACCAGGCTGGAACAGCCCTTCAAGATATTCTAAAAGCGGCCGAAGCGGTGAACAAACAAGCAACCCTGGCTGGAGAAGCCAGTTCACGAATGAAAATTTCTTCAGAAGAATTGGTCTCAACCGTAGATGCGGTTTCGGCCGTGGTTGAAGAAAACACGGCTTCAACAGAAGAAATGGCGGCCAATTCAAGTGAAGTCATCCAATCCATAGAGAGTATCACGAGTATTAGTTCAGAAAATAGTTCGGCCATTGAAAAGGTAAGTGCAAATGCAGAAGAAATGAGCACGCAAGTTGACGCGGTAACTGCATCGGCAGCAGAACTTGCCCTGATGGCACAAAATCTAAAAGAGACAATTAGTATTTTTAAGCTTTAGTTTTTCTGGTTTCACTACTTTGAGAACAACGCTGATCAAATCAAAGATCAGTGTTGTTTATTAAACCCATCCTCTTTGTTGATATTCAACAAAACCTCTTTCTAAAGCCTCCTTGATCTGCTCCAAAAGAATTGGATCCAACCTGTGGATATGAAAACAGGATTTTCCTTTTAAGCGCGACAGTAATTCGGATTTAAAGAGGTTTTTTACTTCAGGTTCAGCGTATACCGGCATGTAGTAAAACCCCACATATGAGCTTTGAATGATTGCCCCGGCATAATAGACCTCTTTTCGTTTGCGTTCTTCAATCACCAGGTCTTTGATAGACCAAAGATCAAAATGGCGCTTATCGTCGCTTTTTGAAATAAATGGGGGGCGGTAGTCAAGAAGTAATTCTCTGAGTTGTTTGAATATACCATCAAGATTTTCCATGTTACCGCCTTTCGGTATGTTTTAGTATAAAAATATCCTATCAGCATTTCAAGAGTAAAAAAACTCATATACGTATATGCATATGAGTTTTGTAAAAATCTATAATTTGGAAAAATGGTTGTTTACAGGCTTGGAGCAAAAACACCTGAGAAGATTAACCATGCAAGCGTGGTCTTGGCAGCAAGGCTGAGTATGATATAGACACGTTCACCATAAAGGTAATCTTTCCATTTGCCCACTTTTTTGTATTGCAGGAACATGTTGATGGCAAAAATGTTGAAGAATACGAAGAGCGTGGGGATTATGACGTAGACGAACGCAGGTGGTTTGGCTTCTCCACTGTTGACTGCACCCATGAAGTAGAGAAAAACCACAACCCAGGGTGCGATACCGGCAATACATCCAAAAATGAAGGAGATCCAATTTACATTTTTTGTGTGCTGATTGTGATATTCCATCATCAATCCAAACAAGTTCATTGAAGCATTGACGGTGAAAGCAAGGATGATGGCGCCAATATCATTGAGTCCGACCAACAACCCGATCAATACGATCATGAGAGATGAACTGAGTGCATACTCATAGAAACGTACCGGGTTCATGCCCAGTTTTAATGATTTTGCATACCACTTGAAACCAAAGGTAGCTAATCCAAAGTGGGCCACCGCAGAGAGCAGCAAAAAGAGTGCCACACCAATCCCAAGCGGGAAATCAAATATCTGTTGTGGATTTGCGACCAATCCGCCTTTCTCAAGATTAAAAGTAAGATAATTTGAATAGACAGGGTAAGTTTCTCCGGGGGTGTCAATAAGGAAGGTGATGATGATCATAAAAAGACCCTGCACAAAATGCAGAAAACCCATGATGAGATTAAATCGCCTGAGTTTATTGATCTTTAAATCGATGTTTGGTTCTGTTTTGTCTGTTGCAAGTTCTTTTTCCATTTTTTCTCCTGATTATTACATCTAATGTCAATGAGTTAATGATAAGGTGAATTTTGGAATAAACAATAGATTGTACAATGTTTGTATAACAAAATCTCCTTATGAGAGTAAAACTGCACAAGGGGGTTGTTTGATTAGAGGTTAAGCATTGTTATCGTGAGTAAAGGTGGTTAAGAGTTGCCATTTCTTCAGTTGTCAATTCAATATCCGCCGCCTGCAGGTTTTCTTTCTGGTGTTGGGCGTCAAACGACATGGGGATGGTAATCACGCGCGGCTGATTGGTCAGCCAGGCAAGCGCGATTTGGAAAGAAGTCGCTCCGTGTGCCTCGGCGATGGATTTCAAGGTGGAATTAACTTTCAGGTTGCGGAACTTGACCGGGGTGTAGGCTGTGACCAGAATATCATTTTCTTTACAATAATCCACCACACCGTTTTTGACATACTTGTTCTCGGGCAGGCTGTAAGGCACCTGGTTGGTGAGCAGCGGTGTTTCGCATAATGCTTTCGATTTCTTCAAGTCCTTGAGGTTGAAGTTGCTCACCCCCACATGCTTTACCTTTCCTTCGCGGACCAATTGGTTGAGCGCCTTGAAGGTATCTTCCAATTTGATCAGCCTGTTTGGCCAATGGATTAAATACAGGTCGATGTAATCCATCTTCAAACGGCGTAGACTGCCTTCGCAAGCCTTGAGAACACTTTCGTACTTGAGATGTTCAAGCCAAACTTTTGAAGTAATAAATAAACGCTCACGTTGAATGTTGGAATCTTGAAACGCTTTGGATAAAAGCTCCTCGGCGTGACCCCGGGCATAGAATTCAGCAGTATCGAAGTGGGTATAACCGATTTCGAAAGCAGAGCGCAGTGCTGAAAGCGATTTTTCATCCAATGAGGAGTCGGCCGTTGTTTCGCCGCCGATGCGCCAGGTGCCAAACCCTATCTTGGGAATCTGGATGCCGTGAAGTGTTTCGTATTTCATCGTCCCTCCTTGAGTATCTAGAAGACTAGTCCTCGCCGCGTCAATTCATCCGCCAGTTGTTCAGCGGATTTAAAGTGGATGGTTTGAAAACCAAGGTCCTCCGCGGTCTGGATGTTGGCAGTGGAATCGTCGATGAAAAGACATTCTTCAGCCTTGCGGTTTATTTCATTGAGCAGAATGTGAAAGATATAGGG